>NZ_JBHVBL010000029.1:0-54835 GCF_042668165.1 Arthrobacter sp. NPDC057388 | reverse complement strand
ACAGTGTCCCAGCCTTGGCTGGGACAGGGCCCGCTTTTCGTTCGCAGCACCCTGCGGGGAAGTCACGTGGACGGAACTTGCCGGCCGCCGTCGTCCTGTGAACTCAGGAAACCGGCGGGATCCCGGATGAGGGGTTCGAAGGCCAGCTCCGCCGCGCCGACCAGGATGGAGTCCTCGCCGAGGGGGGCGAGCTCAATCGTCACGCTTTCCCGGGGACCACGGGTGCCGGGAGAGCGCAGGGCGTCGCTGAGTGCGTCCGGTGCAGCCCGCACGAGGATCCGCAGGAACCCGCCCAGGACGATCAGGGAGGGATTTAGCAGGTTAACGATGCTCTTCAGCCCGACGGCCAGCAGCCGGACCTGCCGGTCGATGACCGCCTGCAGTTCCTCGGACGCTGGATCGGCCAGGAGTTTCTCCATGACGGCGTCTTCGAGGCTCTCCGTCTGGCCGGCGGGAAGTCCGACTGCAGCGATCAGTTCCTCGCGGGTGACTTCGGCTTCAAGGCAGCCGGTCGATCCACAGGCGCATTCGGCGCCACCCGTGCGCACGTGCGTATGTCCAAGCTGCCCGGCAAATCCGGTAGCACCGCGAATGAGGCGGCCTCCGCTGATGACCCCTCCGCCGATGCCGCTCGCCCCGCCGTAGAGGTAGACAAGATCCGCAACGTCGCGGCCCGCGCCGAAGGTGGCCTGGGCGCGCGCGCCCGCAACGGCGTCGTTCGCGGCGATCACCGGTAGCTTTAGGGCGTCGCTAAGGAGCGTGGTGAGCGGCTGGTCGCGCCAGCCAAGATGCGGCGCCTCGATGACCGTTCCGTCCAGGGGATCGACCAGCCCAGGGATGGCAAGTCCCACTCCCACGATGCGGTCCCGCGACGGAAGGGACGTCCGCATCCCCGTGTAGATGGCCGTCACGATGTTCACTACTTCCGGCACCGACGGCGGCCGGACTGTGCTGAAGCGGACAGGGTTCACAATTTGGCCGCCAAGGGAGACCAGCGCCACGCTGACAGCATCGATATCCGGGTTGACAGCCAGTGCCAGCGCACCGGGGCTCGGCTCAATCATGATGCTGGGCCGGCCATGCTGCTGTGCCTGGTCGAGATCGCTCTCCACCACAAGGCCCAACTGGGCGAGTTCACCGACGAGGGCGGCGATCGTTGATCTGTTCAGCCCGGTAGCCCGGGTGAGTTGCGCACGGGAGACGCCCGCCATCGAGTGCACCAGGCCCAGCACTGTTGAAAGGTTGTGCTGGCGGGTGGTGTCCCGGTTGTTCCCAAGGTTGGTACCGGCGAGCGTGCGCGCCGCCGACTTGCCTTCCACCCCGGTTCAGGTCCTTCCTGGCAGATCGCCTCGGTGCCGGCTTCGTTTTCTCATGATAGCGGCAGAAGGGGCAGGATCTGTGAAGCGGGGACGGCCGAGGTACTGCTAGCGCGCTTCCATGTCGCAGATGGCGGAGAACAGCATGTGTTTGAGGCTTCTGCGCAGGGCGTCCGGCACGCTGTCGGACGCCAGGTGCGTTACGGCGAGGTGGGCATTCTCGGAGGCAAGATTAATCGCGTAGTCTTTTGCGCCGCAGGACACCAGCACGGACTGCACATAGTGGGCGTCCGCGGCCGTCATGTCCGGGGAACCGATGAGCGGGGCGATCCTGCCCCACTCCGGGCGGGCAGCTGCGTAGGAGAGCAGGGCAGTCCGTTTGCCTTCCCTGAGGTCGCCCCAGCTGGTTTTCCCGGTAAGGCTTTCCTTGCCGAAGGCGCCTCGCACGTCATCGGCGAGCTGATAGGCGATTCCGGCATACCGGCCAAAGGACGTCAGCGCGGTCACCACCGGTTCCGGGGCCGCTGCCAGCACGGCGCCCGCCTGCAGCGGAGCCTCGAATGAGTAGACCGAAGTCTTCTGGTGGGCTGTCTTGGTGATGTCTTCGATTGAAGGCATCACCGCCGTCCGGCTGAACTCAATGTCCAGGACTTCCCCGCCCACCGAGGAGAAGATCGCATCATCGAGGATATCGTTCAAGCGCCTCAGGAGGGCCACCGGCACTTCCATGGATCTCAGCAGCCGGTAAGCGCCGGATAAAGCGAGATCGCCGGCGAGGACCCCAGCCGACACTCCGGCGTGTTCTGCCGCCACCGGAGGCGCGCCGGTGCGCAGGGCCCGGTTGCGGTAGTGACCGGACACATTGGGGATGCCGCGGCGGACAAAATCCCGGTCAACGACGTCGTCGTGAATGAGAAGCGCGCTGTGCAGGAGCTCGTACGAGGCGGCAAGCCCGGCCGCGCTGCAGAAGTCGGTGCCGCCAAGTTGCCGGTACGCCAGCATGACCAACCGCGGGCGGGAGCGTTTGCCGCCCGCGGTTGCCCTTTCAAGTGCTTCCCAGAGGCCGAGATAGGTCGCGTTCACAGAGACAGCGCGCAGCTTCGCTTCATCGAAGAACCTCTGGAGCGCATCCTCTACCAGTTCGAGGTCCGTGTTGCCGTTGAGCGCGTGGTCCACGTCTAGGGTCACGGCACCGCCCTCCGCTTCGTTGTCCTGGCACCCCGGGGCTGCCCGGGGCGGTCTACCTTCCGGCCTCCGGCTTACCTAGCTTTTTCCCCGCCGCGGACCCCGGCCTGCGAAGCGCTGCTGCAGAAGGACTGCGACGACGATGATGAGGCCCTTGGCGAGTGCCTGGACGGAGGTGTCCAGGTTGTTCTGCGTGAACACGTTGGTCAGGGTGCTGAAGATCAGAACGCCCAGGACGGTTCCCATGATCGTTCCGCGTCCGCCGATCAGCAGGGTACCGCCGACAACGACGGCGGCAATCGCGTCGAGTTCATACAGCAGGCCGTGCGTGGAGGTGCCTGCGGTGGTTCGGCCAAGCATCATGACGCCGGCGATGCCTGCTGCCAGGCCGGCAAGGACGTACAGGTAGACGAGGTGGCGCTTCACCTTGATGCCGGCGAGCCGGGATGCTTCCAGGTTTCCGCCGATGGCGATGGTGCGGCGGCCAAAGGTGGTCCGGTTCAGGAGGAACCATCCCGCGATGGCGACGATGATGAAGATCCAGATCAGGAAGGGGATGCCCAGCAGTTCGGAGCGCATGACCCGCAGGAAGTCGCGGTTGGTCACAATCTGGGTGCTGCGTCCGGAGATGAGTTCGGCGAGGCCGCGTGCGCCCACCAGCATGGCGAGCGTGGCCATAAAGGCGACGACGTTGCCGTATGCGATCACCAGGCCGTTGATCAGGCCGGCGGCAAGGCCAACACCGAGCGCCACGACGACGATCAGGAGCCATGATGATTGGTTGGCGGCCAGCTGGACGCTGGTTAGGGTGGCGACGACCGAGGTCAGGCCCATGACCGATCCGACGGAGAGGTCGATGCCGCCCGCCGTGATGACAAAGGTCATGCCAATGCTGATCACGCCGATGATCGAAGCGAGCCGGAGGATGGTGAGCATGTTCTCGACGTTGAGGAACCGGTCCCCACTGGTGACTGCACCCACCACGACGAGCAGCGCGAGCGCGATGACCAGCCCCAGGCTGCGGCCCGCAGGACCCCTCAGGAAGCTCTGGAGGGGATTGGCGCTGGGGGTTTTGTGGCTGGCCGGCTCGGTAATTACCGGCTCTGCCACCTTGGTAGTCTGCTCGCTCACGCGGCACTTCCCTTCATGACGAGGTCGAGCACTCCGTGCTCGTCTATATCGCTTGCTTTCGTTTGGGTGAGGACCTTGCCGTCGTCGATGACGAGTACGTTGTCGGCGAGGCCCAGAACTTCTTCAATTTCGCTGGAAACGACGATGATCGCCGTCCCGGCGGCCGCCAGTTTGCGGATAAGGGCATAAATCTCGGAGCGCGCCCCGACGTCGACACCGCGCGTGGGCTCGTCCAGCAGGAGGACAGAGGTGCCGTGGACCAGCCAGCGGGCGAGGAGGATCTTTTGTTGATTTCCGCCGGAAAGGGTCCTTGCCGGACGGTCCGGATCAGCCGGCCGCAACTCCAGTGCGGCGATCTGCTCCCGGGTGGTCTCCCGTTCAGCCGCTTCGTTCAAGTGGCCGGCCCGGGCAAAGCGCCCGAAGGTCGAGAGGGTGACGTTCTTGAAGATCGGCTCATCCAGGATCAGGCCCTGGCTCTTGCGTTCCTCGGGCGAGAGCCCGATTCCGGCGTTCACGGCGGAGGTGACTGATCCCGGCCGGAGGCCCTTGCCGTTAACCGAGACCCTCCCCGAAGAGGCCTTGCGTGCACCGTAAATGGTTTCGAGGATCTCGGAGCGCTTCGATCCCACCAGTCCGGCGAAACCGAGGATCTCCCCCGCCCGAACGGTAAAACTGACCTTCTCGAAGTGCCCCAGGAGCTCGAGGTTGTCCACCTCGAGCACCACAGGAGCATCGGCCGCCACGGGCTTCCGCTCCGGGAACACGTTCTCGACCTCCCGGCCCGTCATCAGCCGGATCAGCTCCGACTTTGCCGTGTCCGTGACACTGAGACCGTTTGCCGTGCTGCGCCCGTCCTTGATCACTGAGATGCGATCACCGATCTGCCGGATTTCCTCGAGCCGGTGTGAGATATAGACGACGGCGATCCCCTGGGCGGTGAGTTCGCGAACCACGCGGAACAGATTGGACACTTCACCGGAGTCGAGGATGGCGCTGGGCTCATCCATGATGATGAGCTTGGTGTCCCGCGACAGCGCCCGCGCCATGCTCACGATCTGCTTGTTGGCGGCGGAGAGCGTTCCCACTTCCGTCGACGGCGAAAGGTCGCCGTGTCCGAGGCGCTTCAGAAGGCCGCGCGCAATCGCATTCGCTTTATTCACATGCAGAACGCCGCCTGTGGCACGTTCGTGCCCTAGGAAGATGTTCTCGGCAACGGAAAGCCCATCGACGACGTCGAGCTCCTGGTACATGGTGGCAATGCCCAGATCCAGTGCGGCTGTGGGCCCCGGAAGTGTGACCTGCTTGCCCTCCCAGAGAATTTCACCGGTATCCGGTTGGTGGACCCCCGCCAGTGTCTTGATAAGGGTGGATTTGCCGGCTCCGTTCTGTCCCATCACGCAGTGGACTTCTCCGGGAAGCACCTGCAGATCGACGCCTTTGAGCGCCTGGACTCCGGCGAAACGCTTCGTGAGTCCCCGAACTTCGAGCAACGGCCGTGGCTGATCTTCTTCGAACATGCCACGAACCTAACACATTATGTCGGCGCTCGGTATAAGTTCGGCGATTTTCTACATTCTTCTGTTATTGTGATAGCAGTCACGCAGAGTAGCGGGCATGAAATGGCATGCTGCGCCAGGCGAAGACGCACCTAACTCATTGAGGAGATACACATGCTTGCAGTTCGTACGGGCCGGAAAATGCTCGTCACTACCGCTGCCTTTCTTGCTGTTGGCGGCCTTGTTACCGGGTGCACAGGAGGCGCAGACGCCGCCAACACCCAGCCCACCAACGCATCGGTTGAAGGCAACCAGGCCCAGGGTGACAAGGTAGTCATCGGCTTCTCCGGTCCCGCGGCAGACCACGGCTGGCTCGGCGCCATCAACTCGGCAGCAATTGCCGAGGCGAAGAAGTACCAGGACATCGACCTGCGCGTGGCAGAGGGAACAAACGACGCAAACCTTCAGATCAGCCAGGTGGAGCAGTTCATCAACGACCGCGTTGACGCCATCGTCCTGCTGCCCACAGACGGCGCTGCCTTGACCCCGGTCGCCACGCAGGCCATGGAGGCCGGCATCCCCGTCATCAACGTTGACCGTGAATTCTCCAGCTCCTTTGCCGCACGCGCCACCATCCTGGGCGACAACTACGGAATGGGCGTCAGCGCAGGCACCTACATCTGCGAGGAGCTCAAGGACAAGAAGGATGCAGTCGTCGCCGAGATCGCAGGCATCGATTCACTGCCCCTGACGAAGGACCGCAGCAAGGGCTTCGCCGACGCACTGGAATCCTGCGGCCTGAATGTCGACAACCGAGTCGCCGCCGACTTCACCGTCCAGGGCGGGGAAGCGGCAACGTCGCAGCTGCTGTCAGCCGCGCCCAAGATCGACGCCATCTGGAACCACGACGATGATCAGGGCGTCGGCGTCCTGGCCGCCATCGACAACGCAAACCGCAAAGAGTTCTTCATGGTGGGCGGTGCCGGCTCGGCAAACGCCATGCGTGAGATCCAGGCCGGCGACAGCGTCCTCCGCGCTACCGTCATCTACCCCTCCACCCAGGCCGCGGACGGCATCCGCCTGGCCCGCCTGATCTCCCAGAACAAGGCCATGAGCGATCTGGTGGAAGTGGAAGTACCGAAGCGCGTCGTTCTGAACGCGCCGGTTGTCACCGGTGAAAACGTCGAGCAGTACCTGCCGACTGCCTTCGAGTCGTAGGACCGTGGGAGGCCGGGTGCCCTGCCGCCGGCAAGGCACCCGGCTTCCAACCAAAACCTTCCAGCACCGCCCCTTCGGATCGCGTCAGCGAAAGGATCAAAGGTGCCCGTCCCGCCCGGCGAGTCCGCTTCCACGGAGCCCGCGAAACCCTCGAGCCAGCATCGGTGGATGCGTCGGCCGGAGCGCCGGATGCCGACGCCCTGGCCAGTCGAGGCTGCAAACCCTCAGCCTGACCTCCGAAACCCGGAAGCCTCCGGGGACAGCGCGGCTGAACTTCGAGGGTTCTATAGCGCTCTGTCGAATTTTTAGATCAACTGGTTCATGTAGCTCACGGCAGCACCTACTTGAACTTTGAAAGCTCCGTTCTGGCATCTCCTGTCCTCCTGAGGACGGATCCCAGCAGGCAACCTCTCTAGCAAGTGCCCCCTACAGCAAGCAGGAATAATTCATGACCACTACCCCACACATGTCCGGTCCGCCGGGTACCCCGGCAGCCCGTCCGCTCGGCGTGGCCGCCATCGGCTATGCCTTCATGGGGAAGGCGCATTCGAATGCGTGGCGGAATGTGGCCAGCTTCTTCGACGTCCCGGCCTTCGAACAAAAAGTCCTGGTCGGCCGGGACGCCAAAGCCGTGGCCGACGCCGCCGCGAAGTACGGCTGGGCCGAGTCCGCCACCGACTGGCGGACCGTGATCACCAGGGACGATATCGACATCATCGATATCTGCGCCCCCGGCTGGATGCACGCCGAGATCGCCATCGCCGCGCTGGAAGCCGGCAAGCATGTGCTGCTGGAAAAGCCGCTGGCCAATACCCTGGCCGAGGCCGAACTCATGACCGCCGCTGCTGCGAAGGCCCGTGCCCGGGGTGTGCAGTCCATGGTGGGGTTCAACTATCGGCGGGTTCCGGCGCTGGCGCTGGCGCGCGAGCTGATTAAGGAGGGACGGCTTGGCACCGTGCGGCAGGTACGCGCCGCCTACATGCAGGACTGGCTCGCCGACCCGGATTCACCAATGACCTGGCGGCTGAACAAGGAAACCGCGGGCTCCGGGGCCCTTGGTGACATCGCCTCCCACGCCATCGACCAGGTTCTGTTCCTTCTCGCGGATTCCGCCACCGAGGTCTCCGGCCGGCTGCACACCTTTACACCGGTACGGCCGGGCAAGAACGGTCCGGAGGAAGTGACGGTCGACGACGCCGCCTGGGCCACGTTGTCCCTCGCCTCCGGGGCCGTCGCCTCCGTCGAAGTTTCCCGGGTGGCCACCGGCCAGAAGAACTCCCTGAAGCTGGAGATTTACGGTGACAAGGGCTCCATACTCTTCGATCTGGAGAACCTGAACGAGCTTAAGTTCCTGGACGCCACCGTCCCCGTGCGGGAGCAGGGCTTCCGCCGGATCCTGGTCAACGAACCCGCGCACCCGTACATGGACGCGTGGTGGCCGCAGGGCCACATCATCGGTTGGGAACACACCTTTACCCACGAAATCCGTGACTTCCTGGCCGCGGTCGGCAGCGGCGGCTCGCCATCGCCGTCGTTCGAGGAGGGCCTCACCGTGCAGCGCGTGCTGGCCGCCATCGAAGAGTCCGCCAGCGCCAAGTCCTCCGTCATCCAACTCACCAGCACCGGACCAGCAGACACGGCCGGCACCACCGAAGGAGCCTGACATGCCCCGCCCGTACACCCTGTTCACCGGCCAGTGGGCTGACCTGCCCTTCGAGGAAGTCGCCAGGCTCGCTTCCGGGTGGGGCTATGACGGCCTGGAAATCGCCGTCTCCGGCGACCACCTGGACGCCTGGCGCTGGGACGAACCCGGCTACGTCGAGTCCAAGCTCGCCATCCTGGAGAAATACAACCTGAAGGTCTGGGCCATCTCCAACCACCTCAAGGGCCAGGCCGTGTGCGATGACCCGATCGACTTCCGCCACGAAGCCATCGTCGGGTCCAAGGTCTGGGGCAACGGCGACCCCGAAGGCGTCCGCCAGCGCGCCGCCGAGGAAATGAAACACACCGCCCGGCTCGCCAAGGCACTTGGCGTTGACACCGTCGTCGGGTTCACCGGCTCCTCCATCTGGCAGTACGTGGCCATGTTCCCGCCCGTCCCGGAAAAGGTCATCGACGCCGGCTACCAGGACTTCGCCGACCGCTGGAACCCCATCCTGGACGTCTTCGACGAATGCGGCGTCCGCTTCGCCCACGAAGTCCACCCTTCCGAGATCGCCTACGACTACTGGACCACCGTCCGGACCCTCGAAGCGATCGGCCACCGCGAAGCGTTCGGCCTGAACTGGGACCCCTCCCACATGATGTGGCAGGGCATCGACCCCGTCTCCTTCATCTGGGACTTCAAGGACCGGATCTACCACGTGGACTGCAAGGACACGAAGGTCCGCCAGACCGGCCGGAACACCGTCATGGGCTCCCACCTGCCCTGGGGCGATCCCCGCCGCGGCTGGGACTTCGTCTCCGCCGGACGCGGCGACGTGCCCTGGGAATCCTCCTTCCGCGCCCTCACCGCGATCGGCTACACCGGCCCCATCAGCATCGAGTGGGAAGACGCCGGCATGGACCGCCTCCACGGCGCCCCCGAAGCCCTCGCCGCACTCAAGAAGTTCGACTTCCCCGCCTCCCAGACCAGCTTCGACGCCGCCTTCAGCACCAAGGACTGAAGCCCGGAAAGGGGCCCGCCCAGGACTGTTGCCAGGCTCCCCTGGGTGCGCTTGGATGGAGGCGAACCTTGGTCAAAGCGCACACACCTGTTGCTCACCGGCTGCAGACCGGACCCGGAGCTTTGCCACAACCATGTCAGGGGAAAAACATGTCCTACTCGCTCCAGCTGTACACCCTTCGCAACGCGATCCAGGGGGACCTGCCGGGCACCATCCGGAGGGTAGCGGAGATCGGCTTCACCCAGGTGGAGCCCTACAACTTTGTGGCAACCGCAAAGGAGCTCAGCGCGGCGCTGAAGGATAACGGGCTGGCAGCCCCCTCCGGCCACGCCCCGCTGCTCAGCCAGGACCAGGACGAAATCTTCGCTGCGGCGAAGGAACTGGGCATCAGCACCGTCATCGAGCCGTACATCACGGCTGAGCACTGGCAGGACGCGCAGAGCATCCAGACCACCGCCGCCAAACTCAACGCCGCCGCCCGGAAGGGTGCCGAATACGGCATCCGCGTGGGTTACCACAACCACGCCTGGGAGCTTGAGTCCCTCATCGAGGGCCGGACCGCGCTGGAGTACTTCGAAGGACTGCTGGACCCCGAACTGGTCCTTGAAGTGGACACCTTCTGGGTTGCCGTCGGCGGCCAGGACCCGGTGGACATCCTCACCAAACTCGGTGACCGGGTGAAATTCATCCACATCAAGGACGGCCCCCTGACCACCGACACCAAGGCGCAGCAGCCGGCCGGCCAGGGCAAGATCCCGGTTTGGGACGTCATTAGGGCCGCCAAGTCGCTGGAGGTCGGCGTGGTGGAGTTCGATGACTACTCCGGGGATATCTTCGAGGGCATCACCCAGTCACTGAACTTCCTGACCTCCGGTTCCGCCAAGGCCACTGAACGGGCCCAGGCATGAGCGCCCCCGCATCCACGCCGTCTTCCCGCCGGGGTCCGGTCGGCGTCGGCGTCATCGGCGCCGGCAACATCAGCAAGCAGTACCTGGACAACCTGACCGCCTTCCCTGACCTCAAAGTCCACGTCATCGCCGATCTCTTCGAAGACGCCGCCGCGGCGCGTGCCAAGGAGTACGGCATCCCCGAGTGGGGCGGCGTGGACGCCGCCCTGAACCATCCCGACGTCGAAATCATCGTCAACCTGACCGTGCCGGCGGCGCACGTGGAGGTGGCCACGGCCGCCGTCAACGCCGGCAAGCATGTCTGGACCGAGAAGCCGTTCTCCCTGGACCGCGAATCGGGCCTCGGGCTGCTCAAGACGGCCGACGCCGCGGGCATCCGCCTCGGCACCGCGCCTGACACCTTCCTCGGCGCCGGGCTGCAGACGGCCCGCCGGCTCATCGAACGCGGTGACATCGGCACGCCGCTCACCGCCATGACCACGTTCCAGACGCCCGGTCCGGAATCCTGGCACCCGAACCCGGCGTTCCTGTTCCAATACGGTGCCGGTCCCCTGTTCGACATGGGCCCGTACTACCTCACCACGCTCATCCAAACGTTCGGCTCGGTCCGCAAAGTGGCCGCCATCGGTTCCAAGGCCAAGGAAGTCCGCGTCATCGGATCCGGCCCCAAGGCGGGCGAGGAATTCACCGTGGACGTCCCCACCCACGTCTCCGCCATGGCCCAGTTCGAGGGCGGCCAGTCCTCGCACAGCGTCTTCTCGTTCGAGTCTCCCCGCCAGCGGATGGGGTTCGTGGAGATCACCGGTACCGAGGCCACCATCTCGCTCCCGGACCCCAACTATTTCGACGGCGACATCAGGCTCTGGCGCGCCGGCGACGAGGACTGGACCGTCATCCCCGCCGCCGGCCCGGCCAACGGCCGCGGCATGGGCGTGCTGGACATGGCCCGCTCCCTCCGCGCCGGTGTTCCGCACCGCGCCACCGGCAACCTTGCCTACCACGTCCTTGACACGATGGTTTCGATCGCCGAGTCCATCGAGTCGGGAACTTTCGTCGACGTCGCAAGCTCTGCCCCCGCCTCCGCAGCCCTCCCCGAGGACTGGAACCCCACCGCAGCCACTCTCTAGAACACTCACAGGAGTTTTTGTACTGATATCGCGAGTTAAAGGGCCTTTTGCGGCCATTACCTGTACAAAAACTCCGTCCAGGGACCGACCCACCCGCTTCCCCGGAGACGCTCCTACCGGTCAGGTCCGCGGAGAATCTGCCCGTACAGGGCCAGGTGGTCTGCCACCATGCGGGCCGAGCTGAAGCGCTGCTCCGCCGATGCGCGGCAGGCCTCCCGGCTGAGGCCGGCCGCTTCGGCGACGAACCCCGCCAGCTGGTCGACGCCGCCCAGGTAACCCGTGACGCCGTGCTCCACGATTTCCGGGGCAGCACCGGCGGGCGTTCCCACCACCGGTGTTCCCGTGGCCAGTGCCTCGATCATCACGAGGCCAAACGGTTCGGGCCACTGAATCGGATTCAGGAACGCGACGGCGCCGCCCACCAGCTCGTATTTTTCCGCGTCGGACAGCTGTCCCATGAACTCAACGTCCGGCCCCAGCGCCGGCCGGATGACGTCGTCGAAATAGCCCTGCTCCTCGGATCCCTGGATCCGCGCACTGACACGAAGCGGGATCCCTGCCGCACGGGCGATATGGATTGCCTCAAGGATGCCCTTGTCCGGGGACAGCCGGCCCAGGAAACACAGGTAGCCGCCGTCGCCCTTGCCGACAGGCACGGACGCAACGTCCATGCCGTGGTGGATCACCTTCGCCACCGGCAGCTCCGGCAATCGGCTGACCTGGTCGCGGGAGATGGCAATGATGCTGGTGGTCTGCCCGATGGCCCTGTAAAGGTCCGCGGCCTGCCGGGCCAGGCGGATGTGGATTGTGGTCACCACCGGAATGCCTGCCGGCCGGTGCGCATACAGCGGCCCGCTCATGGTGTGGTCGTGGATGATGTCCACGTCCCGCATGCCGTCGTAGGCCCGGATGATGTGGCTGAGTTCAGACAGTGCGAGACCCATGTCCGCCGGTTCCGAGGGGCGCATCCCCGGGGCCAGGGGAACCGGGCAGGAACTGTCGGAAGGGGCGGCCAGCAGGACGTCATGCCCGGCGGCCGCGAATCCGCGCGCAAGGCTGTCCACCACCCGCTCTGTACCGCCGTATCCGGGCGGCGGAACGGGAATCCACGGAGCCGATATGAGTCCAATGCGCACTGGGCCTCCCTCGAAGGTGCGGCGTGCCCGCCGGAAACTAGTCCACACAATATGGCGGGCGCCTGCGCAGGGACAAGGGACCGGGCCAGGATCGGCACCTCGTCAGGAAAACCGGTTCAGCGGGCGGCAGCATCCGGCCGGCGTGACCAAGGCAACTGTCCCGGGCAGGAATGCGGGGTAAGAAAGAGGAGTTGTCGCAAGCATGAAGATTGAGATCTGGTCAGACGTCGCCTGCCCGTGGTGCTACATCGGCAAGCGCCGGTTCGAGACTGCCCTTGCCGAGTTCCCGCACCGGGACCAGGTGGAGGTGCAGTGGCGCAGCTACCAGCTGGACCCCGCTCTCCCCGATCACTATGACGGGACCGAACTCGATTACCTCAGCACGCGCAAGGGGCTGGCCCCGGACCAGGTCTCGCAGATGTTCGACCACGTAGCAGCCCAGGCCAAAGGTGAGGGGCTCAACTACCGGTTTGACGCCGTCGTAGTTGCCAACAGCTTCACGGCCCACCGGCTGATCCATCTGGCAGCGGCCCACGGCAAGCAGGATGCCGCGAAGGAGCGCCTGCTCAGCGACCATTTCGAGCACGGCAAGGACATCGGCAGCCGCGACTACCTGGCGTCGCTCGGCGCGGACCTGGGCCTCGACGCCGGCGAGGTCGCCGAGCTGTTCAGCACCGACAAGTACGCCGAGGACGTCCGCCGCGACTTCGCCGAGGCCCGGGCACTGGGCATCAGCGGCGTTCCGTTCTTCGTGATCGACCGCAAGTATGGGCTGTCCGGCGCCCAGCCCGCGGCCACTTTCAGCGCTGCCCTGGAGCAGGCGTGGCAGGAGGCGCATCCGCTGGTGATGGTCGGCTCCCCCAACTCCGAGGGCGGCGCAGCCGGCGCAGGGGCAGACGGCGCCGAGGCCTGCGGCCCGGACGGCTGCCCCGTCTGAGGCGGTGCCCGACAACTTCCTGAGTTTTTGTCCAGATATCGTCCCCTGCGGGGCCATTAGCGGCCATTATCTGGACAAAAACCCGGAACGGGTTTGGTGACAGATCGCGGTAAAGTGTCCCTATGCCTCGGATTTCGGCCCCCAGTAACGCTGCGCAGCGCGCCGAGACCCAGCGCCGCATCCTGAACGCTTTCGGCGAACTGCTCTTCTCGCACGGGCTGCCCGGGCTCACCATGACCGATGTCGCCCGGCACGCAGGGATCGGCCGCACGGCTGTCTACAACTACTACGCCGACATCGAAGAGCTCCTGATCGCCTACGCCCTCGTGGAGACGGAACGGTTCATGACCGGGCTGCGCGAGTCACTGTCCCGGCTGGACAACCCTGTCGACCGGCTGGCGCTGTACGTGCGGGCCCAGGTGGAGGATCTCAGCCGCCGCCATCTCCCGCCCGGCCCTGCCATGGGTGCGGTCCTTTCTCCGGCCTCGTTCGCCAAGCTGGCAGACCACGTGGGCGGTCTTAGCGACATGCTGCAGGACATTCTCCGCGACGGCATGGACCAGGGTTATTTCCCGGCGGCCGATCCGCTCCAGCAGGCACAGCTGATCCACGGCACCCTCTCCTCCAGCGCCGCACGCGGCGGGGACGCCTCCGAGGACCTGGAGGAAAGGATTTCCCGGACAGTCCGGTTCATCCAGCTGGGTGCCGGGGCAAGGTTCGACGACGGCGGCCGCCCGGTGCTCCTGCACCCGCCGGCCGCTGCGGCCGGCTAGGACCGGCCAGCCGCCGCAAACCTTGGGATCAGGGCTTGGCCCCCTGTGTGGGCATGACCGGCCACTGCGAGTCGTCGGCCACGCGCCGGCTTTCCCGCGGGCAGCTGAGCTGGCCAGGCGTCTGGTCCACAAGCTGCGGCTTGACCAGCCCGCGGTAGTCGCCGGTCAGGATGATGTCCACGCTGGCGTCCTTGCGCCCGTCCTGGAAGTAGTCGGAGCCCGGCACATTCCGCTGGACGGTGAAGGCCGCCGACTGTCCCGCGGCACCCGAGACGATTGCCGCCACGCCGCGGTAACCGGTCTGCGTGTTGGCCACCTTGCCAACAACAAACTTCCGGGCCTTGAACTCATTGGCCGCCGCCTTGGCCAGGCCATTGCGGCTGGTGGCGTTGAGGACGTTCACCTTTACCTTGGCGGGCGGCGTGTAGTCGAACGTGGTGGCCGGGCAGACCGAGGAGTTCTCCTGGGCCTGGATGGCGGACGGGAACTTGATCTGCCCGCTCATCACGCCCATTGCCCCCATGATCCCTGCAACAATCAGGCCCAGCAGCAGCACCAGCACCACGCCGTGGAGGATCCGGCGACGCAGCCGGCCAGGGTTTTCCGCATTCTCGTCATCGTCGACGAGCGTGGCCCGGAGTTCCGGGCCGGTAATCACGCGGTGACCATGCAGGACGGTCAGGTCCTTGGGTTTTCTAGCCATCGATCACGAGCACCCTTGCATGTATGGCGGTGCGCTGGTGGAGTGCCGTCCTCACCGCCCGGTGCAGTCCGTCCTCGAGGTAGAGGGTGCCCTGGTACTGCACCACGTGGGGAAACAGGTCGCCAAAGAATGTGGAGTCCTCGGCAAGGAGCGCTTCAAGGTCCAGGGTCCGCTTGGTGGTCACAAGTTCATCCAGCCGAACGGGACGGGGCGGAAGCGCCGCCCAGTCTTTGGGGCTACTGAAACCATGGTCGGGGTAAGGGCGTCCCTCGCCCACAGCTTTGAATATCACCCTGCAAGCGTATGCAACTGGCCGGTTCAAGGGAATGTGGAATCAGCGCGCCGCGCGAGGTTGTAGCCAAACAGTAACTATGTGTCACATCGGGGCAGCCACCGCCGGACCGGACCGGGATGGCCGGGGCCGGCTGACAGAATGGAACCATGACTGCACCCTCTGCAAACGCTGCGCCGCGCTTCGGCACCCACAGGCCGTCGGAACCCGCCCTGGCCCTTCTCCTGGACGTTGACGGACCGGTTGCCAGCCCGGTGACCAGGGATGTGAAACCGGAGATCATCGCAGACCTGGTTGCGCTCGCGGACGCCGGGGTTCCGGTCATCTTCAACACCGGACGCTCGGACGCGTTCATCCGCGAGCAGGTCATGGAACCCATGATCGCGGCCGGCATGCCCGGCGGAACCCTGATCCACGCCATCTGCGAAAAGGGCGCCGTATGGTTCAGCTACACGGCGGCCGGTCCGGGCCCTGTCCACGTGGACCGCGAGCTCGCCATGCCCGCTGCATTCGGCGATGACGTCCGGCGCATGGTTGCCGAAGACTACTCGTCCCACATGTTTTTCGATGAGACCAAGCGGGCCATGGTGTCCGTGGAGCAGCACATTGGGGTGCCCAACAGTGAATACCTCGCCGAGCAGAAGCTCTTTGATGCCGAGGCCATGGAGCTGATGGAGCGCCACGGCCTGGGGGTGGTGCGGCTGGACCACCATGCCCCGAATTCCGACGACGAGATCGACTACCGCGTGGACCCCACCATCATCTCCACGGACATTGAATCTGTCCGGCTCGGCAAAGACCTGGGCGCGAGCCGCGCGGTGGAAATGCTGGCGGCACAGGGCATCACCCCGCAGGCCTGGCGGACAGTCGGGGACTCCCGCACGGACTACGCCATGGCTGACTGGCTGCACCACAACGACCACGCCGTGAAGCACGTGGACGTCCGCCCGGCGGACGGCGTCCCGGCCAAGCCTTACGATATTCTCACCGCAGCGGACCTGGGCCTGCCGGAGACTGTCATCCACGACGACGCCGGAGCTGCGTTCCTGTCCAGCTGGCGGCAGGCGCTGCTCGGCTAGGCCCGCTGCCGCGGCCTGCCCGGCATGTTTTCCCGGCAGGACTATCATGCAAGTAAGACTTCACCCCCAAAGCATGGGAGAAACACCATTACCGACGTGACGGTTCAGGACGAGATCTATTACGGCGCCGAGGCATCCGAGGACGTGCCCGCACTCGCGGAAGCCACGTCGCCGGCAGCTGTGGCGCGCCTCAAACACCGCCCCGACGTCATTCGCCGATCGGGCCGGTACGCGCTGATCAACGACACCCGCACGCCCTACCAGGCCATGGTGGAGGACCTGCTCTTCCTGCGGAACGTGCTGGACGGGGCCGGGCTGGACTACCTGCTGGTCCGGGGAAACAACGACCGCCCGGTGATCGCCCTCGACTGGAAGGACCGCAAGAAACTGCGGTCCGCCCTCGTGGACGCCTGCCGGAACGAGCCGTTCTACTCCATGACCGTGGATGCGAAGAAGAAAATGTCGGTCCTGATTGCCGACGGCGAACTGTCCGTCAACCGGCAGGCACGCATCTTCCGGCTGTACCGCCCGCGGGTCGAACCCCAGGGAGGCTTCGAATTCGGTGCCTCCGCCGGCGTCCAGGTGGAGCTGTGGAGCTTCCTGGGCAACGAGGTCATCCTGCCCATCGAGAACTCCCTCACCCGCCGCACCATGATGGCCCACGAGGCCGTCCGCGGAACCGTTGAGCGCTACGGGCACACCTGGCCCACCATCGAGAACATGTTCGCCGACCACGCCAGCGACATCAGCTTCGACATCGACATCGTCTTCTCCTGGGTGGACGGCACCTCGCCGGAATACATCGCAGCCCGCAGGGCCCGGCAGGCGGGGGCCGTCCTGGGCGAGGGCGACGACCACGAGGCGCGCTACCGGCAGATCAATGAGCTCAAGTACGCGCTTCGCTCGGTGTACATGTTCGCGCCGTGGATTCGCCGCATCTTCATCGCCACGGACTCCCCCGCCCCGGAATGGCTGAACGACCACCCGTCGGTGACCATCGTCCGCAGCGAGGAGTTCTTCGCCGACCCGTCGGTGCTGCCCACGCACAACTCACAGGCCGTGGAGTGCCAGCTGCACCACATCGAGGGGCTCTCCGAGCATTTCCTCTACTCCAACGATGACATGTTCTTCGGGCGGCCCGTGGGCCCGGACATGTTCTTCACGCCGGGCGGGATCACCAAGTTCATCGAGGCGGAGACCCGGATCGGCCTGGGCGAGAACGACGCCGAACGCAGCGGCTTTGAGAACGCGGCCCGGGTCAACCGGAAGCTGCTCTGGAACCGCTTTGGCCGGATCACCACCCGCCACCTGGAGCACACGGCCGCCCCGCTGCGCCGGAGCCTCGTTGCCCAGATGGAGCAGGAGTTCCCTGCGGAGTTCGCAAGCACTGCCGCCAGTACGTTCCGGGCTGCGGACAACATCTCCGTCACCAATTCCTTCTACCACTACTACGCACTGCTGACCGGCCGGGCCGTGACGCAGACGGCGGCCAAGGTGCGGTACGTGGATACCACGCTCCGGTCCGGCCTGAAGCTTCTGCCCAAGCTGCTGAAGAAGCGGCACATGGACTTCTTCTGCCTCAATGACGGCAGTTTTCCGGAGGTTCCGGCCGAGGAACGCGCCGAAGTGGTCACCCAGTTCCTGGAGCAGTACTACCCCATCAAGGCACCCTGGGAGAAGTAAGCCACGCATCCGTGCAGTGCAAGAACCCCGCCGGTATCAGCGGCGGGGTTCTTTTGCGTAGTGCGCTACTTCCGCGTGAGCATCGGGCGTTTGCGGCCCTCGGGGATCCTGATTCCGGCCGCCGCCAGGCGGCGTTCGGTCTCCTCGGGGCTGACATACTCACCCACGGTAGGCGTGGCACCCAGCGGCACCACCGAATGCACGACCGTGTGCTCGTAGACGTGCACCAGGTTGAAGGCCTGCCCGCCGTCGCGGCCCCGTGTGCCGCCCACCGGAACGTTCAGGTCCTGGGTGTAGCACGTGGCTGAGGCGACGGACACGGGGATGCCGGCGAAGCTCGCCGTCGTCGAGTAATGCAGGTGGCCGGCGAGGATGGTGCGCACATCCGAATTCCGGACCACTGCGGCCAGGGATGCCTGGTCACGGAGTTCCACCAGCACGGACAGGTCCAGGACCGACGGTACCGGCGGATGGTGCAGTGCCAGGATGGTGCCGTCCGGAGCCGGGGTCTCCAGCTGCCCTGCGAGCCAGTCGAGCTGGTTGTCGCTGAGTTCGCCGTGGTGGTAGCCGGGCACGGACGTGTCCATGGTGATGACCCGCAGCCCATTGACGTAATAGCTGTGGTCCACGGGGTCGTCGTTGCCATGCTGGTCGAACAGGCCCGCCCGGAAGTTGGCGCGGTTGTCGTGGTTGCCCATTGCCCAGATGACCTGGGCTCCCAAGTCACGGCAGGCCGGCTCCACGATCGCGCGGAGCTTGGCGTAGGCCTCGGGGTCACCCTTGTCAGCCAGGTCACCGGTGAATATCACGGCTTCCGGGCGCGCTCCGGAGGCCTGAACCTCGTCGAAGAGCTGGATCAGGCGGGCTTCGCTGTCAACTGCGCCGTATAGGGGGTCCGGACCTCCCAACAGGTGGGGGTCACTCAGGTGGAGTAGAAAATGGCGTGGCCGGGGGTGCTCGGCCTCGATGAGCTCCATTGCTGCCTTCGCGGTAGTGAGGAAGCGGGGCGCCTCCTGCTTTCCCTCTCAGTACGCTCCATCCAACCAGATAAAAAGCGAACCAGGGGCAAACGGGAGTTGGCATGTTGAAAAATTACGACACCGCCGCTGCTTCCAGGCTACCTTCCTCGCTTTCGTTTCTTGCTCGGCCTTCCCCCGATGGCCGCTTCCTTGGCTTGCCGCGCGTTGATTGCTACAGGGACCGTTGACGGATCCGGAATCAGGCGCCTGTTCCGGGCGGGAGGCTCTTCCGGAAGGTGCCCGGCCTGGCTTGCCCAGTATTCCGCGGATAAAGCACGACGGCGCGTGGCAGCACCGGGCGGGCCAGCAGCCCGCCGGATCGGGAATAGCCCGTACAGGCCGGGTCGGCGGACGCGTCCGCCCCGGGCACCGTATCGCCGATGAGGCAGCCGGAATCCGGGCGGCTTCCACCGGGAATCGGCGGAATCATTTGGAGGGAAGTCACTTCGAGCTCTCTCGCCGGGTGCATGGCTGTCATCAGTAACAACGGCATCAGGCTCCGTTGCATTCCCCGACCTCCTGACCAAAATTACCTTCACCCGGCAGCCGGGCAGCTCTGCGGCTGCCCCCACCGGCTAGGGCGCCGCCGTGGGCTCCGCCGGAAGAGCTTCTGCTGCGGCCTTCGCCGCGGCAGCATCCTCTGCTGGCGCACTGCCGGGAGCAACAGCTGGCGCAGTCGCGGTTGCCGGTTCCGAAGTGGGAACCGGCGCCGGTGCCGGCGCAGCCGGCGGTGCCGGAACTATCGTTTCTGCCGCCGTCGGCACAGGAACCGGATCCGGCACCGGTGCCGGAGCGGGTTCTGCCGGCGGGACAACTATCGGGGCAGGTTCGGCACTCGTGCTCGGCGCGGACGGGGCAACCGGCTCCGTGGGTGCGGGTGGCACGGGATCGGCCGGGACCGCCGGTTCCGTCGGGGTCGGCTCAACCGGGGCCGGCTCAGCCGGAGCTGGGACCACCGGAGCCGGCTCCGCCGTAACCGGGGGCGGGGTCGTCGGCGTCGGTGTGGGCGGCGTCGGTGTCGGAGTAGGCGTGGGAGTAGGTGTCGGGGTCGGAGTCGGCGTCGTGGTCGATGTGGCAGGCGGCTTCGGCTTGGCCGTTGCCGGGGGCTTGGGTGCCGGAGGCCTGGGGCTTACCGTCACGGTCGACGTTGCCGGCGGCCGCGAGGCCGTCGATCCGGAGGAGCTGGAACCGGACGAGGTGGCCCCGGAGCCGGACGAGCTGGAGACCAGCGTGCCCCCTGCAGAATTCGACTTGCCGCTGCGCGGGTTGGCGACTGCGGCTGCAGTGGCCGGCGTCAGACTGTCATCGGTATTGCCCGGTCCGCTGTTGCCGGGGATGTTCGGGATGGCCCACCCTGACGTTGCGGCCGAACCGTTGTCGAAGCTGGTAAACACCGCCGGCGTCAGCGCATCGGTCTGCCTGATGGGCAGCAGGGTCCACTTCGCCGGGTCCTGGTGCTGGCCGTCCTTGATCACCTCGAAGTGCAGGTGGCAGCCGGTCGAGGATCCCGTGGTTCCCACCTCCGCGATGATCTCGCCCACCCGCACAGCGTCGCCCTTTTCGACGGCGATGCCCTGCAGGTGGTTGTAAGTGGTGATCAGCCCGTTGCCGTGGTCGATCTCCACCCTGTTGCCGCCGCCCCAAGGGTGCCATCCGGCGGCCCGGACCACGCCGGCGTCGGCCGCGTAAACACGGGTCCCGCAGGCGGCGGCGAAATCCTGTCCCCAGTGGAATTCCCCCGCTTCGCCGGTGATCGGGCTGTGCCGCAGACCGAACGGTGAAGTGGGAGTCAGGACTTCCAGGGGTGCCATCAGGAATCCAGCCTTGGGCCGCTTCAACGCGGTGGAGGCCACACCCGGCGACTTGGCGGTGCCCTTCTTGGCTGCCTTGACGGCCGGATTGGAGACGGTGCGTCCGGCAGGGGCCTTGGCCGGGGCAGCGATGCCGGAGCCGCTGATCGGGTACCCGGGCGGGGTGGTGTCGGGATCGAGGAGCTCCGGCCCGACGACACCCGAGGGAGGTTCGACTGGGACGGCAGCGCCCACGGGCTGCTGGATCGAGGCGGCCGGCCCCTGGAACCCGAAGGCAAAGACAGAGAAGCCGACAACCACCGCCGCGGAAAGACTCCGCAAGGCGATCCGGCCAGGGCCGATCACCCTCGGTGTTTGCTTGTGTCCCCCATGATGTGCCACAGAATTCTCCTGGATCAGTACCCGCCAAACTCCTATCTCGACGAGCGTGTCCTCCATTGTGGCCACAGCCCGGAGTACCGCGGTACCCCTAAAACTGGGGGGCCAAGGGGTCCTGTTTCATAGGCTTAACGGGCCGGCGCCGGCGCGCGAAAATGAAATATGCGCACTTTCCTCACAGGTTGGCAGGCGGAACTGAAGCGCACCCTGACGGGCAGCCCGGACGCATTGCCAGGCTGGGCACAAAAGCTTGCCCAGGGCGACGACCCCGGGTATTTCCTCCCGGGCTCAGCCGTCTGGACCGTCCATGCCGGCATGCCGACCATCATCGGCGGCATCCGCGCCCTGCTGATGCAGACGCTCCACCCCGGAGTCCTCGCCGGAGTCCACGACCATTCGAATTTCCGCGAGGACACCCTGGGCAGGCTGGCCCGGACCACGGCATGGATCCACGCCCTCACCTACGGGTCCACAGCTGGTGCCCGCGCGGCAACAGCAAGGGTTGTCCGGCTGCACGGGTCAGTTTCCGGCCAGTACGTCGATGCCAGTGGCACCGCCAGGGCGTACTCGGCGAACGATCCGGAGCTGCTGCGCTGGGTGCACATAACGTTCACCGACTCGTTTCTCCGGACGCATGAGCTGTGGGACGGTCCCATCCCCGGCGGTCCGGATGCGTATGTGCGTGAATGGGCGCAGGCAGGCAGGCTCATGGGCGTGGAGTGTCCGCCGGAGACCAAGGCCGCCCTCGACCGGGAACTGCAGGAATGGCTTGCCGGCGGCATCCTGCGCCGGGACGAACGGGTCGCCGAAACAGTCGCATTCATCCGGGACCCGCCCCTGCATCCGCTCCTCAAGCCGGGCTACCGGGTGCTGTTCGAGGCCGCCGTGCTGAGTCTGCAGCCTGAATTCCGCCGCCTGCTCGGACTCCGCACGGCCCGCCTGGGTCCCCTGCCGCTGCCGGTGAGGCTGCCCGCCCGGGTGACACTCGCCGTCGTCCGTTTTGCCCTGGGCAGGGCCAGCCCCAGCGAGCTGGCCGCCCGCCAGCGGCTCCGGCGGCTGGGACTGGCGTAGCCGCCTGGGCAGCCGGATCAGACCGGTCCGGGGATGGAAACGGAAAACCCGGTCCTGACGAGGTCAGAACCGGGTTTTCCGATGGCGGAGAATGGGGGATTTGAACCCCCGAGGGCGTTAACCCAACACGCGTTCCAGGCGTGCGCCATAGGCCGCTAGGCGAATTCTCCAGTGCTCTTGAACCAAAAGCAGGTACTACGATACCTGAACTTTCCGGCATCTCCCAATCGGCAGGATCGGCCTCCGGGGCAGGCACCCTTTTGGGGCTGTTGCAGCACCGCCATTCAAGGGGCCGGCACGTCCTGGACCTGATGGCAGGATGGTCCCATGGTCCAGTTGCATGCACTCGTGGTTTACGTTCCAGTCTCCCACGCGGAGGCTGTGCGTTCGGCGATTGGCGACGCCGGTGCGGGCCGGCTGGGCGACTATTCGCACTGCTCGTTCACATCGTCGGGAACGGGACGTTTCACCCCCATGCCCGGGGCCCGGCCCTTCATCGGCGCCCCTGGCGAGGCGGAGGAAGTTTCCGAGGTCCGGATCGAGTGCATCGTGGAGGAGAGGGTGCTCGACGCCGTGGTGCAGGCGTTGCGGCAGGCCCACCCTTACGAGGAGCCGGCGTTCATGAGCTGGCCCGTGAACGGGCACCGCTAAGGCGCGGGCGGCGGCCTCAGCGGTGCCCGCTGGGTCGATTCGGGTCACGCCCAAAATTCGGGTAAAGTATCTGACGGCCCCTCATGTGGCGTCATCCTGTTGAACTCCCCCAGGACCGGAAGGTAGCAAGGGTAGATGGGCTCTGGCGGGTGCATGAGGGGTCTCTTATTTAATGTCAGTCCCTATAGGTAGGTTTTCCCTGTGACTGTTACAACTGCCCTTTACCGCAGATACCGCCCGGACTCGTTCGCGGACGTTATCGGGCAGGAACATGTCACGGAGCCGCTGATGACGGCCCTGCGCAAGAACCGCGTCAACCACGCCTACCTTTTCTCCGGCCCCCGCGGCTGTGGCAAGACCACTTCGGCGCGCATCCTTGCCCGCTGCCTAAACTGCGCGAAGGGCCCCACTGACACCCCGTGCGGCGTCTGCCCCAGCTGCGTCGAACTTGCCCGCGGCGGTGCCGGCTCCCTCGACGTCATCGAGATCGACGCCGCAAGCCACGGCGGCGTGGACGACGCCCGCGACCTTCGCGAACGCGCCACGTATGCCCCCGTCCGGGACCGCTACAAGATCTTCATTATTGACGAGGCCCACATGGTCACCTCGGCAGGCTTTAACGCCCTGCTGAAAATCGTCGAAGAGCCGCCGGAACACATCAAGTTCATCTTTGCCACCACCGAGCCGGACAAGGTCATCGGGACCATCCGCTCACGTACGCACCACTACCCGTTCCGGCTCGTGCCGCCGGAGCCGCTGATGGCGTACCTTGAACAGCTGTGCCACCAGGAAAACGTTCCGGTTGCCCCCGGAGTGCTGTCGCTGGTGATCCGCGCAGGTGCGGGCTCGGTCCGCGATTCGCTGTCCGTGCTGGACCAGCTCATGGCCGGGGCGGGGCCCAACGGCCTTGATTATGAGCTCGCCGTGGCACTTCTGGGCTACACGCACGCGTCACTGCTGGACGACGTCGTGGAAGCCATCGCCGCTTCCGACGCCGCCACCGTCTTCCGTGCGGTGGACCGCGTCATCCAGACCGGGCACGATCCCCGCCGCTTCGTGGAGGACCTCCTGGAGCGTTTCCGCGACCTCATCATCGTCCAGGCCATGCCGGAAAGCGCCCAGGCCATCCTGCGCGGCATGCCGGCCGACCAGATCGCCCGGATGCAGAACCAGGCACACAATCTTGGCGCTGCCGAGCTTTCGCGGGCGGCGGACGTCACCAACACCGCACTGACGGAGATGACGGGCGCCACGTCCCCCCGGCTGCACCTGGAACTGCTCTGCGCCCGCATCCTGCTCCCCAGTTCCGAGCAGAGCGAGCGCGGCATCGCTGCCAGGATTGACCGTGTGGAGCGGCGCCTGAACTACGCCGGGTCCGACGCCGGCGCTCCCGCCGCGGCTCCGGTGCCACAGGCCGTGCCGGTGCAGGCTTCTCCGGCCGCTCCCGCCGCTCCCGCCGTTCCCGCCGTTCCCGCGGCAGTTCCGACGGCTGTGCCGGCTCCGGCCGCAACGCCCGCCGCTGCTGCTCCGGCTGTTCCCGCGGCAGGTCCGGCCGCTACCGCGGTTGGTCCGGCCGCTGCCGCGGTTGGCGAAAACCGGCAGCAGGCATCCGGCGCGCCCAACATCCAGGCAACGCCCGCAGCGCAGGGCGGACCGGGCAGGGAATCACTGGCCGCGCCGCGCATCACCACCGGTGACTGGCCCATGGACGACGCTGCCGCACGGGACCGCCGGCCTGCCGCCGACTCGCACGCCGCCGCTGAAAGCCGGGAACCCGCTTCCCAGCGCCCTGCCGCCCCGGCGGCACCGGCGGCACCGGCGGCACCGGAGTCCGACGCGCGGCCAGAACAGGCTCAACGGCCGGACCAGACCCGGCACGCCGAACAGGTTCACCGGCCAGACCCGGCCCGGCGGCCTGAGCAAATCCAACGCCCGGAGCCGGCGCCGGCACAGACTGCCCCGGCGGCACCCGCCCCGGCCCAATCCCCTTCGGGTGCATCACCGGCCGGAGGCCACGCCGACGTGGAAGTACTCCGCCGCGCGTGGCCCGAGGTCCTGCAAACCCTGGCAAAGATCAAGCGGAGCACCTGGGCGCTCGTGGAGCCGAACGCCCAGGTCGGCCAGTTCGACGGCCAGGTCCTGACGCTCGTCTTCACCACCCCGGGCCTGGCCGGCGCCTTCGGCCGGGCGGACCACTCCGAGAATCTGCGCCAGGCCATCCACAAGACAATCGGCATCGACTGCCAGATCACCGCCACGGCAGGCGCCGGAAGCTCAGCGAGCTCTGAACCAAACCCAAAAGCGCCTACTAGCCGGGACGTTCCGGCTACCACCACTGACGCGGATTGGGGCATCACTCCCGCCGCTGGTGGACCCGTACAGCCGGAGGCCGCCACACCCCGCCCCTCGGCAACGGGTCCGGCGCCGGAAACGGCAGACGCCCCCACCGTCCACACGGCCGGGCAAGCTGCCGCCCCGTCACCGGCTACGGGTGGCGCCGCGCCGCAATGGTCCGGACCGGCCATCACGGCTTTCCCGTCTGCGGCCGGTGACCCCGCGGCCGGTAACCCTGCGGGCGGGCGCGCCACTCCTCCTTCACCGGAAACTCCGGAAACCCCGAAGGTTTCCGCGCCGCAGTCGTCCGGACCCAACATCACGTCGTCCCCTTCAGACCGTGCCTCCGTTGCCACGGACCGTACTGCCGGCGCAGCCGCGCCCGCACAGCCCGTAGCGCCGCAGCCTGTTCCACCACAGCCTGTTCCACCGCAGCCGGCTCCCGGTCCGGCGGCCCGGCAGGATGCTGCGCCCGGACCGCAGCCGCAAGCCGGCGACTATTCCTATCCGGACGATGACTGGGGCCCGCCACTGGACGAGGACGCCCCTCCGCTGGAAGAAGAGCCTCCCATGGACTGGGAGCCGTCCCGCCAGTGGCAGGCCAGCCCTGCTTCGTCACCCACACCTGCATCCGCGCCCGCGCCGGCACCGGAAAGAAGTCAGGCGGTGCAGGCCGCACCGTCGGCGCAGCAAATAAGTGCCAATCCTGCTGATTCGGCACCGTCGGTACGCCAGCCTGGCCACGACGCCTCGGCTGATCCGTGGTCCCGTGCAGTGGAACAAACACCGGGCGTGTGGCTTCTCGGGTCCGAAAGCAATGTGGGCAAATACGCGGTCCCGGCCGATGAGCAACGCGATGAGGAACCAACCGGCTCCCCCGCCCCGGTTTACGCACCGGCAGCGGCCCAGCCGCCGCATGGCAGCGGAAACAGGGCCGTGGGAAACCAACCGCCCGCTGCCTGGGGTGAAAGTGGCCCGGGTGAAAGTGTCCGGAGCGAAAGCGGCCACGGTGAAAGGGTCCGGAGCGAAAGCGGCCACGGTGGAAGCGTCCCGGGTGAATGGGCTCCGGCGCAGGCTGCGCCGGCCGAGAGCGCGCCTGCCACCGGCCAGCCAGGTGTCCCTGAGTTCGCTGGTGCCTACGCCATGGCGTCCGCCCCGGCAGCTGCCAGCCATGATTATGGAGCACCCGCTTCTACCCAGGGTGTCCGCGCGCCAGTCGTGGCTGCTGCAACAGAGGCCAGCCAGGTCCGGGTCCCCGTGTTCGCGGCCGGATCCGGGCCCGCCATCCAGGCAGGCCCCGTTCAGGCCGGACCCACGATCCAGACTGGACCAGCGATTCAAACCGGATCAGCTGTTGCCGCCGCACGCACCGCTGCCCCGGCGCAGCCGGCCGAGGCTCCGGCCAAGGGCAAGCTGAGCCTTTATCAGAGGCTTTCCAACAGTCCGGAGGCTGAAGCGGGCCGGGCCAAGGCGCCCGCCCGGAGTACCGAGGAACCGGCGCCGTACGTGCAGGACATTCCCAGCGCGGATGACGAAACGATCGAGGAGTCCGGAGTGTTTGGCCGTGCCGCCGTCGAGCGTATTCTGGGCGGAAAGCTCATTGAGGAACGGTCGTTGGACGGCAGCCCCCTGATGCCCCGGTACTGACCGGCGGCAGCCAAGCAACGAGATTTCAACCAAGCAATCGAGGAAAAAGTGTACGAGGGTGCAGTTCAGGAGCTGATCGACGAGCTCGGACGCCTTCCCGGCGTGGGCCCAAAGTCCGCGCAGCGCCTGGCGTTCCACATTCTGGAGGCGGACCCCCAGGACATGAAGCGGCTGGTGGAGGCCATCACCACAGTCAAGGAACGGGTCAAATTCTGCGCGTCCTGCGGCAACGTCACCGAGCAGGAACTGTGCAATATCTGCCGTGACCCCCGGCGTGACCCCTCAGTCATCTGCGTCGTGGAGGAGTCCAAGGACGTGCTGGCGGTGGAGCGCACACGCTCATTCCGCGGCCGGTATCACGTGCTCGGCGGCGCCATCAATCCGATTGCGGGGGTGGGCCCGGAGCAGCTGCGGATCCGGGAACTCCTCAACCGGCTCAGCGACGGCGCCGTCCAGGAGATCATCATCGCCACGGACCCGAATCTGGAGGGCGAGGCCACGGCCACGTACCTGGCGCGCATGCTTCAGTCCATCGGCGTCGCAGTGACCCGGCTCGCTTCCGGCCTGCCCGTGGGCGGCGACCTCGAATACGCGGACGAAGTCACCCTGGGCAGGGCCTTCGAGGGCCGCCGGAACGCGCTCAGCTGACTGGAACGGTCACAATTCCACAGCGGGCGGACCACAGCGATAAACTGGGTATGCCGCGTGCCGTAAGGCCGTCTGGCCTCCAGAACCCAATTTGATCCAGTGAGGGTGCACGCATGAGTATGCCCAGTACCGATGTGAAAACCGAACCGCGGCCGCAGGAGCTGCCGGCAGACGCTGCTGTCACCAAGCAGCTGATTGTGCAGAAGTTCGGCGGCTCCTCGGTGGCTGACGCTGACGGCATCAAGCGCGTGGCCAAGCGCGTGGTCGACGCCCAGAAGGCCGGCAACGAAGTCGTCGTCGTCGTTTCCGCGATGGGTGACACCACCGACGAGCTTCTCGACCTTGCCGCCCAGGTCACCGACTCCGCCCCCGCCCGCGAGATGGACATGCTCCTTTCCGCCGGTGAACGCATCTCCATGGCCCTGCTGGCCATGGCCATCAACAAGTTCGGCGCCTCGGCGCAGTCCTTCACCGGCTCCCAGGCCGGCATGATCACGGACGGCATCCACGGCAAGGCCCGGATCATCGACGTCGACCCGCACCGCATCCGTACCGCGCTGGACAAGGGGCACGTTGCCATCGTCGCCGGCTTCCAGGGCATGACGCGCGCCACCAACGAGGTCACCACGCTCGGCCGCGGCGGTTCGGACACCACGGCTGTGGCCCTCGCCGCGGCCCTCGAGGCCGACGTTTGCGAGATCTACACGGATGTTGACGGCGTCTACACCGCGGACCCCCGCGTCGTTCCGTCGGCCCAGAAGATCGACCGCATCTCCAGCGAGGAAATGCTGGAACTGGCCGCCTCCGGCGCCAAGATCCTCCACCTCCGGTGCGTGGAATACGCCCGGCGGTTCGGCGTGCCGCTGCATGTCCGTTCCTCATTCAGCCAGAACGAAGGCACCTGGGTCCTGCCCGGCGCCGATGACAAGATCACGACTCAAGAGGGAGTTGCCTTGGAGCAGCCAATCATCTCCGGCGTTGCACACGACCGTTCGGAAGCAAAGGTCACCGTCGTGGGTGTGCCGGACATTCCGGGCAAGGCAGCTGCGATCTTCCAGGTCATCGCGGATGCGCACTCGAACATCGACATGATCGTCCAGAACGTCTCCACGCACGGCACCGGCAGGACCGACATCTCCTTCACCCTGCCCATCGTCGAGGGCGCGGACGCCCTCGCCGCGCTCCGCGCCGCACAGACGGAGATCGGTTTCGAGAGCATCGAGTACAACGAGCAGATCGGCAAGCTGTCGCTGATCGGTGCGGGCATGCGCTCCCACCCGGGCGTTTCGGCCACGTTCTTCAAGGCCCTGTCGGCCGCGGGCATCAACATCAACATGATCTCCACCTCGGAGATCCGCATTTCCGTGGTGACCCATGCCGACCTGCTCGATGACGCTGTGCGCGCCATCCACAAGGCATTCGACCTGGACAGCGAAGCCGTCGCCACCGTTTACGGCGGCACCGGCCGCTAAGGTCCCTGCTGGCCCCGGCCAGCGCAGAAAGAAGCCCGGTCGCGCTCACGCGCACCGGGCTTCTTCGCTTTAAGAAGGACCAGTCACTTCTCCAGGTCGCTCTTGCGGACAGCATAGTGGTGCCCCTCGGAGTCGGTCTCGACCTCGAACTGGGCCAAATCCTCTTCGGAAGCGTGCTCGTAATCGTCATGCAGGTGAACCACCGGCGCAGCGGAGTCGCCTACGGTGGCAGGGCCGAATACGAACCGGAGCCTGTCCGTCAGATTCATGAAGCCAGTGAGCACATGTGCCACAAGTCCCACCCCCTTCCCTGCTTGAAGGTGTCAGAGCGTCTGCCCTTAGACTGCCGGTGCCCTTATTTTACGCCGGGACACCGGAAAAGAACCCGGGCGGGCAGGGTCCAGCCGCCGGTACACGGCCTGGGTGCCCGGGGTTCAGCGGCTGCTAGCGCAGGGACTTGTCGTCTGGATTGCGCGGCACCACGTACGTGCTGCCGTCCGGCCGGCGGACGGTCTCCCACTGCTGCGTCTCGGCCTCGCGCTGGGCGAGCAGGTTGCGGTTCTCCTCGGTCATGTCGTGCACCAGCGAGCTCCTGTTGGCGGGGCCAAACACCGCCCTGAGCTTGCCGGTTGCCCGCATGAACCGCTGTGCGGCGTTCTCTTTTGCCACGGTATCCACTCCATTTCAGGATTACTGCCACCATCAAGGATACACCGATTGTTAGTGCACTAACTGTTGGCCGGATGTCCCCCGCCCCCCGCGGGTCCAGGCAGTTAAAGCGCGACGCCGGAACTCACCGCGCGTGGTGGGTTCCGGCATCGTGCAATCGGGGAAGTGCGGCACTACTGCACGGGCCGCACCGCCACCGGCGAACGCACCGTCTTGTCACCCGAGGTCCAGGTCAGCGACCCGGTGGAATACGCGTTCAGCGGAGCCCCGGCCGTGGTGAAGGTGATGGTGAACGTGGCGCTTTCGCCCTTGGCCAGCGTCACCTCGGCCGGGCTGACCCTCGCGGTGATGCCGGGGATGGTGATGGCCGCCCGGTACGTCCCTGCCGTCACAGCCGTGACCCTGCGGGCAACCGTCTGGCTGCCGGACATGGCACCAAGCGCCACGGAGGGAAGGTTCACGTCCTTGGCCGCGATCGGGGCCACTCCAAGATCGATGCCCTGACCCTGCAGGAAGCCCATCCAGTCGCTGATGCCCGCGTCGTAGACGAGCCCTGGAGAGTCGAATCGGGAGGGATCAACATGGCCCGCACCCTGGGCAAAGACGTTATGCACCTTGGTACCCGCCGCGTTGACCAGGTCATAGGCCGTGGTCATGATGGCGGATTTCACGGACGCCGGGGACCACTTGGGGTGCTTGCCCAGCAGCAGGGCACCCGAGCCGGCAATGTGCGGGGACGCCATCGACGTGCCAGACAGGAAACCGAAATTCTCGCCCTTGAAGCCCACAGGCGAAACGGCGGCCAGCACTGCCACACCGGGAGCCGTAACGTCTGGCTTGAGCAGGTCTCCGTTGGAGGCCAGGCTCGGGCCGCGGGAGGAGAATTCCGCGATCTGGGGAACCGCCGGCGGTGCGGCCCCGGTGGTGTCGGTGGCTTTGAGGCTCGCCGTCATGCCTGGTGTGGCGGCCACCATCTCCTTGATCTTGGGGTTGCCGGAGTGCACTGTGGGCACACTGTGCAGATCGGCGTCGAGCGATCCCGGCGTCAGGTTGACCAGGACCATGCCCACACCGCCCGCACGCTTGACCTCGGCGCTCTTGTCGACGCGCGCAACCACACCGCGGTCGCAGACCACGATCTTGCCGTCAACCTTGGCCGGGTCCAGGGAGTTCGCCGCGCACAGTGCCGCATCTGCGGCCGGGGCCGCGGCTGCCTTCACGTCCACTGCCAGCACGATCGGCTTGGAATCGACTTCGCTGCTCATAACGCTCGCACCGCGGAACTTGCCGCCGTTCGACAGTTCCACAGTCCCAAGCAGTGTGTTGTCGAACGTCGAGGCCGCCACGCTGGTGATCCAGGGTCCGGCATGGTTGACAGTCGAAACCGTGGGACCGGAGTTGCCGGCGGAGGCGGCCACGAAGATCCCTGCGGCCGCCGCGTTGAGGAACGCAAGCGAAACGGCGTCGACGGTGGAGTTGTTGTTTCCCGAGATGGAAAAGTTCAGCACGTCCACGCCGTCAAGGACCGCATCCTGGATGGCGTTGAGAATGTCTGATTCAACACACCCGGTCGCCTCGGGAATGGCGCCCTCCCAGCAGACCTTGTAAACGGCGATCTTGGCGGCCGGCGCAACGCCTGAGCTCACACCGAAGTCACGCCCGCCTGCGGTCTGGGTGACGTCGCTGTTTCCGGCCGCGGTGCTGGCCGTGTGGGATCCGTGGCCGTTGACGTCAAGCGGTGAGAATTTTTCGGCCGGGGACCGGAACTCCGGCGGGACCGCCGCCTTGTAGGCGGCGTCGTAGAACCGCGCACCGATGACTTTGCTGTTGCATTCGGTGCCGTCGAACCCGTCACCCGCCACGCAGTCGCCCACGAACGTTCCGCCGTTGGCCTTGCGCATCGCGATCACGTTGCCCTGCAGGCGGAACGGCTCACCGACGTCCGGTATGCCGGACAGCGGATCCACCGCGTCCCCGGCAAAGAACGGGTTGTCCGGCGTGTAGCCGGTGTCCAGCATGCCCACCACAATGCCTTTGCCGGCCTCATCCTTGCCACCGAACTGCTGGCTCCACACGCCGTTGCCGCCGGGCAGTCCGAGGAAGTCAGTGCTCGAGTAGTCCGGCTTGCGGATGTTGTCCGGAACCACGGCCAGCACATCACCGTCACCGGCGAGCGCCTTCGCTTGCGCCGCGGACAGGACTGCGCTGAAGCCGTTGAGGGCCAGGGTGTAGCTCCGGTTGATGGTCACACCCTTGGACGCAGCCTCCTGCCGCTGCTTGGCCTTCAGATGGGCGTCATACTTTCGTGAGTTCGGGCCGGAAGGGTTCAGCTTCTTGCCCTTGGGTACCGCCGTCCCGGGGATGCCGGGCACGCCCCCGGAGTACGTGGCCAGCGGTTTGTCCTTGAGCATCACGATGTAATGCCCGTCGTCGAGCGGCGAGGAGGCCGGTTGCAGGGCTGCCGGGAGTGCGAGGGCCGGCTGGGGTCCGGCCGGTGCCGGAGCTGCGGCCGGCGCTGCGATACCTTGGCCGATGACCATGGCCAGTGCCGCGGCAAACACAGCGGGCAGCCTTCTGCCATATCCGGGGCGGGTAGTGGATTGCTGAGGGATCATGGGGGATGCCTTCCTTTGTTCAGGACCTGTAGACCTTCGGTCCCACGAACTGGACGCTCTGCCCCCCATGGGCGTCATCACTATATGGTTATGCCGCGCACCCGTTGATGTCAGAAAGATACCGCGGACGCACCCAAGAATCGATACCCTTCCGTTAGCAATTGGCGGGCACCGTTATGCGCCCGTTCCGGACGCCCAGGGGCCCCGACGGTAGAATGGGAAAAACTTGAGGAGACCCGGCATGCGCAAGCAACTGATTTCTGTGCTGCTCGCCCTCGCAGCGACGGGCGGTCTCGCGGCCTGCACCCCTGACACCGGCACCGGCCAGCCGTCGGCCACGCCGGGTACGGCGACAGGCTCGCCCGGTGCCTCATCTCCGGGAACCCAGGCCCCCGGTACGGAGAGTCCAAACACGGAGACCCCCGGCACGGAAACTCCAGGCACGGAAACTCCAAGCACTCCGGTGCCCGGCACAACGCCTCCCGACGCCGAGACAACGGTCCCGGCGCCGGCTCCCCCTTCCGCCGCTCCCCTCAAGTCCGGACCCGGGGCCGGCGACGCCGAACTGTCCATTACGGTCAAGGCCTCGAAGGATGGAAAGGCAGTCAACTACACGCTGGTCTGCAAGGGCGGCGCCCCGATGGCGGAAAGCCAGCACCCCAGCGCCGCAGCCGCCTGCTCGGCGCTGAAGAACAACGCCGCCATCCTGAACCCTGCCGCCCCGCCCAAAGGCATCTCCTGCACGCAGCAGTTCGGCGGTCCGCAGGTGGCCAGTGTGACCGGCGAGGTTAACGGCACCCCGGTGGAGACATCCTTCGCCCTGCGGGACGGCTGCCAGATCGGAGCCTGGAATGCCGCCAAGGATATCCTCGGCGCTGCGGGCGGAGCACTCTAGAACAGTGGCAGGAACAGCTTTGACCATCCCCGCTGCCCACGTCCTCTCCCCGGCTGACTGGCGGGAACGGGAAGCGGCACATGTGCACCGCGTGCGCCGGTACGCCGACCCCTACCTCGCCCGTCGCTCTGCCGGCCGGAAGCATCCCGTGGAGGACTTCCTCTTCACGTACTACACGCAAAAGCCCGGTCAGCTGCTGCGCTGGCATCCCGGAGACGGCGTGGTCCTCTCCGGAACGGAGGCGGCGGCCCGCAAGGACTGGAAATACTACAAAACGCTCGACGGCGGCGCGCTGGGCCGTGCCGGCCTGGCACCCGGATGCGTGGCGGTGACGTTCGACCGGGAGGCATTCCTGGCCGAACGGCGCGAGGCACTCCTGTTTGCCCGGATCATCCTCACCGGGACGGCCGCCCGGCCGGCACAGTTCGGGTGCTTCGGCCTGCACGAGTGGGCCATGGTCTACCGGCAGGAAAAGTTCGAACTGCGCCACGAGTACCTCAAACTGAGACTTGGCGGCGCCGGTACCGACAAGGTGGTGGAGGACAACCGGATCCGCTGCTCGCACTTCGATGCCTTCCGCTTCTACACACCTGATGCCGTGCCCCTCAACGAGCTGCGCCCCAGCCGGGAGAACCAGCGGAGCATGGAACAGCCCGGCTGCCTCCACGCCAACATGGATCTCTACAAATGGGCTTACAAGCTCTCCCCCGCCCTGCCCAGCGAACTGGTGATGGACTGCTTTGAGCTGTCCTGGCGGGTGCGTGCCATGGACATGAAGGCCTCCCCCTATGACCTGAGCGACTGGGGCTACCCGGCCATTCCGATCGAGACCGCCGAAGGCAAGGCGGCGTATGTGGAGCAGCAGCGGGCGTTCTCCGCCGAGGCCCAGGCGCTCCGCAGCCGGCTGATGGCTGCCCTGGCGCCGCTCCTCGCTGAGCTGGATCCGGAGGCGAAACGGTGAGCGATACCCCTGCGTCCCCGTCGGCAGACGCGACCCCGGAACTCGATCTGGACCTGACAGTCGCGCTCACGCACGCACCGGGCGGACCGGAAAACACCTTCATCCTCGTGAGCCGTTCCGGCGAGTTGATCGAATCATCGCTGCCGGATCCGGCAGCGGCGATGGCCGCCGTCGGCCGCTTCGGCGAACGGATCTTTTTCCCGGAACCGGGCCCGCCCAAGCTGTGCACGCAGCAGTATGGCGGACCCCAGGTGGCCGTGGTGACCGGCACCTTCAACGGCCGCGACGTGAACTGCCGGTTCTCCCTGACAGACGGCTGTGAGATCGCCCGCTGGCGGGCGCTGTCCCCGCTGCTGGGCGGTGTGGCCGGATCCACCGGCGCTATCTGAACCCGGCTCTCCCCACCCTCGGCGAGGAGTTTTTGTCCACCTATCACGACTTCCGGGCCGTCCAGCGGCCATTATCTGTACAAAAACTCCTGGCACGTGGCACGGCGAAGGCCGGCGGGACTTGGCTTTTTGAGCCTGCCCGCCGGCCTTCGCTGTGGGGCCCTTTCGGGATTCCCGGTTCCGGGACCTTCCTAGATGGAGTTATCCGGTGACCGCTTCAGGTCCTCGTTCTGGACCTTCCCCTGCTCCTTCTTTTTCTTCGGGTCTTCCGAAGCCGGTGCAACCGCGACGGCGCCACCCTCCGCCACCACGACGTTCACGAACGTCGGGGAGCTGGCTCCGTCGTACGTGATCCGCCCGATGTACGAGCCCGGAACCAGGTTCTTCCAGGTGAGGGCGAGCCGTCCGGTCTTGCCGTTGGTGAGCCTGATGGGATCGGGAGTCACCGTGGCGTTGCCCTCGTTTGCACCCAGGACCGCGGCATCCACGGAAGCTTTCGTGGGCTGGCGGTTAGGGCTGTCGTACAGGTTCACGAACATCCGGTACGTTCCGGCGGCCGGGGTCGGGATGGAGACGGACTCGCTCGCCGCGGCGGTGGCGGCCACAATGCCCTGGCCGTCAGGGGTGATGACCACCATGTCGAAGTCGGCGTTCTCGTTCCCCGATATCACGGACAGCTTGGCCAGCGGCGCGCCGGCCGGGACCTCGACCGTTTTGACGAAGTTCGACGCGTCCGCCGCATACCGGAAGGGCCCGGGAACAAGCTCAACGGCCGACGAATCCGCCTTGGACAGGCCGTCCAGCGTTACGTTGGTGGGCGAGCTTGAACCGGAGACGACGCTGATGTTTCCTGAGCCGTTGCCACCTTGCGACGTGAAGGCTATGTTCTTCGGCGCCACCACGGACTGCGGCCGGACGGAGATTGGCGATGTCACGGTCTTGTTGGCGCCCTGCCAGGTGAGGGAGCCCATAGCGAACTGCGCCAGCTTTGCGCTCTGGTTTTCGAACGCCACCTTGAACGTGCGCTTTTCGCCGGCCGCACCGAAGGTCAGGACGGACGGGGTCACGGTGACCTTCACCCCCCGGACGCTGGCCTTGGCCCTGTAGGTGCCCGGCGTCAGTGCTGTGACCGTACGCGTGACCTCGACCTTTCCGGCCAGGTTGCCGAGCGAGAAGGACGGTACGTTCATGTCGCGTGGCCGGGTGCTGCCGAGGCCGGGCATGCCCAGGTTCACGCCGGTTCCCTGGATGAAGCGCAGGTAATCGTCGGTACTGGCGTCGTACACGAGCCCGGGATCCAGCACGCGGGCAGGGTTGACCTGTCCCGCGCCGGTGGCGAGGACGTCGGTGTTCCTGCTGCCATCCGCGAGCTTGACGTCGCTGGCGGTGGTCATCATGGCCGACTTCACGGCGGCCGGGGACCACGTGGGGTTCTTGCCCAGGATAAGCGCGCCGAAGCCGGCAACGTGCGGCGACGCCATGGAGGTACCGGACATGAATCCGAACTGGTCTCCGCCCGCGCCGATCGGGGAAACTCCGGCCAGGACAGCCACACCGGGCGCGGCAACGTCTGGCTTGAGCAGGTCGGAGTCCGTGGCCAGCAGCGGTCCGCGGGAGGAGAACCCGGCAATCTGGGGCTGCGCCTCAAGGGGCAGTCCCGTGGTGTCCTTGTTGACCAGGGAGACCGTGATGGCCGGGTTCGCTGCCACCTTGGTCTTGATGGCCTCCGTGGCCGGCGGATTCACGTGCACGGTGGGGACGGAGTGCTTGTCGGCGTCGAGCGAAGATGCGGCCAGGTTGACGAGGATCATGCCGACGCCGCCGCCCCGGGCCACCTCGGCGCTCTTGGCCACCCGGTCATAGACGCCGCGGTCGCAGACCACTACCTTGCCGGCGATTTTGGCGGGATCAAGTGAATTGGGGGCGCACAGTGCCGGGTCGGCAGCCTGTCCGGATGCAGCATTGGCGGCGAGCACAACCCCGGCGCCGGTGACTTCGCGGTTCATGATGCTGGCGCCGCGGAACTTGCTGCCGTCGGAGAACTCCACGGTGCCCTGAAGTTCCTGCGAGAAGCTACTGGCTGCAACGGTGGTGACCCACGGTTCGCCATGGTTCACGGTGCTGGCTTCCGGACCCGAGTTGCCCGCGGAGGTGGCCACGAAAATTCCGGCCGAGGCAGCGGAAAGGAATGCCATGGACACGGGGTCCGTGGTGGTCGAGGTGGTGCCGGAGATGGAGTAGTTCAGGACGTCGACGCCGTCGAGTACCGCCTGGTTGATGGCATCGACTGCGGACGAGGTGTAGCAGCCGCCGGTGTTGGGATCTGTGTCCTCCCAGCAGATCTTGTAGATGGAGAGCTTCGCGGCCGGCGCGACGCCCCCTGTCAGGCCGAAGCTGCGGCCATCGACGAAGGTTTCCACGTCCGCGTTGCCGGCTGCGGTGCTTGCCGTGTGCGTTCCGTGGCTTCCGACGTCGACCGGGGAGATCAGTTCCTCCGCCGCCCGGTCCGCCTTGGGCACGGTTTCTTCGAAGGCGTCGGAGAAGTACCTGGCACTAAGGACCTTGGAGTTGCAGGCCTTTCCGTCGAAGTCCTCACCCGTCTGGCATTCGCCCTCAAACGTGCTGCCGTCGGACTTCAGCATTGCGATCTTGCCGTCAGGGGTGCGGTAGGGCACGCCCACCCGAGGGTCGCCCTCGAGCGGGGCGACGTCCTCGCCGGCAAAGAACTGGCTGCCCGGCGTGTAGCCGGAGTCAATGACCCCCACCACCACGCCCTTGCCGGCGCCTGCCTTACCGCCGAACTGGGTGTTCCAGGTGCCGTTGGCGCCGCTGAGCTTGAGGAAATCCGTGGTGGAGTAGTCCGGTGCCTGCTGCGTATCGGGTGCCACGGCGAGGACTGCCGGGTTCTTCGCGAGATTCACGGCCTGGTCGGCGGTGAGCGTGGCGCTGAAACCGTTGAGCGCGGCCGTGTACGAACGCCGGATCTGCACCTTTTCCTGTTCGGCCAGCACGGTCTGCTTCGCCTCGAGGTGGGCCTGGTACTTACGGACCTCCGCCCGGTCGGCGTCGAGCTTGCGGCCGGACCGGGGCTTCGTGGCCTGCAGGCCGGGCGTGCCGCCCTCGTAGGTGGCGGCGGGCTTTTCGGCAAGGACCACGATGTAGCGTCCGGCCGAGTAGCCGTTGGGGTCGACGTTCTTTTGCTGTGCGGCCTGAGCCGCGTTAGGCGACGGCGCCGCTGTTGCCGGCAATGCGCCGGCTGACGAAAGGAGCAAAGGCAAGCCGACAACCAGTGCCGCTGCTTTCCGGGCCCCCCGGCTTCGGAAGAAGCTTTTTCCTGCTGATTTCACGAGTGGTTTGAACCTTTCATAAGGAACAGCCCCGGCTACGTTGCCGGGCGCAGGCGGCAACGACACGTGAAGATGACAGGTCCTGTCGATCCCAGCAATCGCGACCGATCCCCACAGTACCTACTGAGAGCCGGATATGACATAGGGCACAAACCACGAATTTACTTTTTTGTCACAGTCCTCGACACAGGCATCAAAAGGCGGCGGGCACCCGAAAAGGCACCCGCCGCCGGAGAGTGAAAGTCAGTTCTGCCGGCCGGCAGGAAGAGCTACTGCCGGGGCGTGCGCACCACTTCGCTGATCCACTGGCGCGTCTTCTCGTCCACCGGCCCCGCCACCCGGTCTTTCCCGGCACCGCCGCGGATACTGCCGCTCCGCCGGGCGCCGCCACGGCGGTTCTGAGCAGCAGTGCCTCGCACCCCGTTCTGGCGCGCTGCACGGTCGCTCTTGATCTTCTGGATCACCATTCTTCCGAGGCCGGCGAACACCGCCACGGCCATCACCGGCAGGAGGACGGATTTCGGTTTCTCAGCCATTCCGCAATCCTACTGAGCGTGCCCGCAGCGGGCCAGTGCCGGCGTCGTTCTTCCCCCGCATTGGCGTCCGCTGCGCCGAATACAGAGTAGGGCGCCGGGGCCGGTAGAATAGGCATGCAAGCTCGCGGAGCGCCCGTCCACACCGTGCCCAATGAATGTCAGGCCAATTGAAATGCCGTGCCATTTGAACCGGCCAGGCAACTTGAGGAATGGCGTGAGACGGCACCACTCCGCTGCGCCCTTACCCAATGCACATGCACAGGAGTTACCGGATGCCCCGGATCGTTGTCGACGTCATGCCCAAGCCCGAGATTCTCGACCCGCAGGGAAAGGCCATCGTGGGTGCACTCCCCCGGCTGGGCTTCACCAGCTTTAGCTCAGTCCGCCAAGGCAAGCGTTTCGAACTGACCGTTGACGGCGAGGTGACCGAGGACATCCTGGCCCAGGCCCGCGATGCCGCCGAAACCCTGCTGTCCAACCCGGTGATCGAAGACGTCGTCAACGTCGAGGTCGTCGAGGCCTGAAATGACTGAACTTCCCCTGATCGGCGAGGCAGTCGCCGTAGCCGCCGAGCCGCGCCTGGCAGGCGCGAAGATCGGCGTCGTCACTTTCCCCGGAACCCTCGATGACCGGGACGCCGCCCGCGCGGTCCGCCTGGCAGGCGGCACCCCCGTGCCGCTCTGGCACGCGGACACTGAGCTGGGCGACGTGGACGCCGTCATCCTCCCCGGCGGATTCTCCTACGGCGACTACCTCCGCGCAGGCGCCATTTCGCGTTTCGCCCCGCTGATGTCCAAGATCATCGACGCCGCCAACTCCGACGCCAAGCTGCCAGTGCTCGGCATCTGCAACGGCTTCCAGATCCTGACCGAGTCGCATCTGCTGCCTGGTTCCATGATCAAGAACGACCACCTGAAATTCCTGTGCCGTGACCAGGTGCTGCGCGTGGAAAACAGCAACACCGCCTGGACCGTGGATTATCAGGCGGGCCAGGAGATCACCATCCCGCTGAAGAACCAGGACGGCCAGTACATCGCCGACGAAAAGACCTTGGACGCGCTTGAGGCCGAAGGCCGTGTGGTGTTCCGCTACGTGGGCTTCAACCCCAACGGCTCCCGCCGCGACATCGCCGGCATTTCCAACGCCGCCGGCAACGTCGTGGGCCTCATGCCGCACCCGGAGCACGCCGTGGAAATCGGCTTCGGCCCTGAATCCCTGGACGGCATCGGCGGGACGGACACCGACGGCCTGGGCTTCTTCACCTCCGTGCTGAACAAGATTGTGGGAGCGAACAAATGACCGAGACTTCAACCAGCTCGATCACCGAGACCAAGAAGTTCAACATCGACACCGTCGAGAACGCCGCCAAGACGCCCGACACTGAACTGCCCTGGGCCGAACTGGGCCTGAAGCAAAACGAGTTCGACGAGATCGTCAAGGTCCTGGGCCGCCGCCCCACCGGCGCGGAACTGGCCATGTACTCCGTGATGTGGAGCGAGCACTGCTCCTACAAGTCCTCGAAGAACCACCTGCGCCAGTTCGGCGAAAAGGTGACGGACGAGATGAAGAAGGACATGCTCGTGGGCATCGGCGAAAACGCCGGCGTCACCAACCTGGGGGACGGCTGGGCCGTGACCTTCAAGATCGAGTCCCACAACTCGCCGTCGTTCGTTGAGCCGTACCAGGGTGCCGCCACCGGCATCGGCGGCATCGTCCGCGACATCATCTCCATGGGCGCCCGCCCGGTCGCCGTCATGGACCCGCTGCGCTTCGGCGCCATCGACCACCCGGACACCGCCCGCGTGATGCACGGTGCTGTCGCAGGTATCGGCGGCTACGGCAATTCCCTCGGCCTGCCGAACATCGGCGGCGAGATGGTCTTCGACTCTGTCTACCAGGGCAACCCGCTGGTCAACGCCCTCGCCGTGGGCGTCATGCGCCACGAGGACATCCGCCTGGCCAACGCCTCCGGCAAGGGCAACAAAGTGGTCCTGTTCGGTGCCCGCACCGGCGGCGACGGCATCGGCGGCGCCTCCGTGCTGGCCTCCGAATCCTTCGACGACACCAAACCGTCCAAGCGTCCGGCCGTCCAGGTGGGCGACCCGTTCGCCGAAAAGGTCCTCATTGAGTGCTGCCTTGAACTGTTCAAGGGTTCGCTGGTTGAGGGTATCCAGGACCTCGGCGCGGCAGGCATCTCCTGCGCCACGTCCGAGCTGGCCTCCAACGGCGACGGCGGCATGCAGGTTGAGCTGACCTCCGTGCTGCTGCGCGACCCCACGCTGACCCCGGGCGAGATCCTGATGTCCGAGTCGCAGGAACGCATGATGGCCGTGGTCACCCCGGAGAACGTGGAAGCGTTCGAGGCCGTCATGGACAAGTGGGCCGTCGAGTACGCCTGGCTGGGCGAGGTGACGGACACCGGCCGGCTCATCATCACGTGGGACGGCGAAGTGATTGTCGACGTCGATCCCCGCACCGTGGCGCACGACGGCCCGGTCTACGACCGCCCGTATGCCCGCCCGGAGTGGCAGGACGCCGTCCAGGCGGACAAGTTCACCGGTTCCGTGCAGGACGCCGCGCGCCCCTCGGCCCCGGCGGAACTGGCCGCAGCCGTGACCGAACTGGTCGCCTCGCCGAACATGTGCGACAAGTCCTGGATCACCAACCAGTACGACCGGTACGTCGGCGGCAACACCGCCATGGCGTTCCCGGACGACGCCGGTGTGGTCCGCGTGGACGAGGAATCCGGCCTGGGCGTGGCCCTGGCCACCGACGCCAACGGCCGCTACACCTACCTTGACCCGTACCACGGCGCCCAGCTGGCGCTGGCAGAGGCTTACCGCAACGTCGCCACCTCCGGCGCCGTGCCGATGGCCGTCAGCGACTGCCTGAACTTCGGTTCCCCTGAGGACCCGGACGTCATGTGGCAGCTGGCCGAGGCCATCCGTGGCCTGTCCGACGCCTGCATGGTGCTGGGCATCCCGGTCACCGGCGGCAACGTCTCGCTGTACAACCAGACCGGCACCACACCGATCCACCCCTCCCCGGTGGTGGCAGTGCTGGGCAAGCTCGACGACGTCGCCCGCCGCACGCCGTCGGGCTGGCGGGAAGACGGCGCAGCCATCTACCTGCTGGGTACCACGGCAGCCGAGCTGGACGGTTCGGAATGGTCCAACCTGCGCGGCCACCTCGGCGGCCTGCCTCCCAAGGTTGACCTGGAGAAGGAACGCGCCCTCGGTGAGATCCTGATCAACGCCTCCCGCGACGGCATGGTGGACTCCGCCCACGACCTCTCCGAGGGCGGCCTTGCCGCGGCCCTCGTGGAGTCGTCGCTGCGCTACGGCGTCGGCGCCCGGATCGCCCTGCAGGACGTCCTGGACCGCGACGGCGTCGACCTCTTCACCGCGCTGTTCTCCGAGTCCCAGGGCCGCGCCGTCGTCTCGGTGCCGCGCTCGGAGGAAGTCCGGTTCAAGGACATGTGCACCGCCCGCGGCTTCGAGCACCTGCGCATCGGCGTGGTGGACGCAGCCAGCGGGCAGCTGGAGATCAACGGCGTGGACACCCTCGCGCTGGACTCCCTGCGTGAAGCCCACGAGGCCACCCTGCCGAAGTACTTCGGCTAGTCCCCACCGCCGCCCTAGCCTCGCAAGCTCGGCAAGGGAACCCGGGCGGCGTGGGCCCAGCCCAGCCATCGGTTGCTCCGTACCTGCCCTTTTGACCCGTCATTAGGGCAGGTACTGGGCCCACGCCGGCGAGGGACCCGGCCTGAGCTTGCGAAGGCCGGGAGCCGGCGGGGAGCACTCGTTGCTTAACGGCCCGGCCGCCAGCCGGCCTGGACCAGCGCACTCCGGACCTTGGCAACGGCGGCCTTGCCGTCATTGAGCAGGTGACGCTTGGAGATCCGGACTTCCGTCCAGCCCAGGGCCGCATAGTGTTCTGAGCGGGCGATGTCGCGTTCAATCTGCAGCTCGTCACCGTGGTGCTCCCCTTCGTACTCGATGCCTATCCGATACTGCTTGTAGGACAGATCCGGCTCATGATGACGCACGCCATCATCGGACAGGATCGGCACATTCAGTTCCGGTTCCGGCAGGCCCGCGCGGACAATCGCGAGCCGAAGCATAGTCTCCTGCGGTGAGTCTGCTCCCACCCGGATGAGCCTGATGGCCTCCTTGGCCTTGCGCAGACCGCGCTTGCCCTTGTGCCTGTCGATCATGCGCTGGAAGTCCGCCAGCGTACACAACGGCTGGTCCCGGTCTTCGAACTCGGGGCGGGGAATACGCACACAGCTGTCGCCCGCCACCACAAGCTCGTCCACACTCAGCATTTCGGCGAGATCGAGCCACGTCCGTTCCGGTGTGGTGACGGGGATGCCGTCAACGGTGGTGACTTCATCGTCGTAGAGCTTCATCCGGTGGACGATGACGTGCGGCCGGTTTAGATGGGCCGCACCCTCAGGCCTGATGATGTCGAACATATCCGAACGCCCTTTCCGTCGTCGTCGCGGCAGGTTCAGAAGCTCGGCCGCGGTGAAGTGCGATGCGGCGCATCGCTCGTTGACTTCGATGAAGGGCCGCACCCTGACGCTCAAGGCAAGCTCCGCCGTCGGGCTTTCCGCACGGATCCCTCTGCCCAGCGACGTGAGCGAGCGGTGCCGCAGCCGCTTGGACGTGATGCCGGCGCGGCCGGCCTCGCCAACGGTGAACGGTCTGTCCTGGAATTTGTTCGGCAACGGGCGTGCGGTCTTCATGGCTACATGAGAGCAGAAAGAACGCCTCTGCTGCTGAAGTTATCCACAGCCCCTATCGATTGCTCCGTAACCGCCGTTTTCAGGGCTCAAAAGGGCGGCTACGGAACAGTCGATGGGTTTAATCCTCGCTGTGGATCTCCCGCTGTCGGGCGCTCAGCAGCTCCACTTCGGGGCGGTAGGCCACAAAGCGTTCGACGGCGGTAAGCACCTCCACGAGGTGCGCCCGGTCGGCGGCGACGAGGCCGGCGCCGATCCGGGTGCGGCGGTACTGGTCGTGGTCCCCCACCTCCGCCACGGAGACCTCGTAGCGCCGCTTGACCTCGGCCAGCAGCGGCCGCACGACGGACCGTTTTTCCTTGAGGCTGTGCACGTCGCCAAGGAGGATGTCGAACTCAATCCAGCCGATCCACATGCCGTTAATGCTAGCGAGTGCTCCGTAACTGCCCTTTTGAGGGTTCAAAATGGCAGTTACGGAGCACTCGACGGGGCTCAGATGGTGAGTTCGCCCATCGTGTCCCAGCCTTCGCCGTCGAGCTGGCGGCTGATGATCCGCGGCGTCTCGGCGAGGGCCTGCGGCATGTCCGCCATGGCCTTCTTGAAGTGGGCGCTGTTGACGTGGTCGCCGGCGGCATCGTCCTGGAACGCCTCGACAAGGACGAACTCGTTGGGATCGTCCACGCTGCGGGACCAGTCGAACCACAGGTTGCCGGGTTCCTGGCGGGTTGCCTCCGTGAAGTCGGCCACGAGGCCGAGCCACTTCTCGGACCAGTCCGGCTTGACCTTGAATTTGACGACAATGAAGATCACGGGGTTATGCCTTTCGTTGGTTTACAGGTCTGGTTGAAGGGTCTGGTTGCAGTGTCAGTGGGCGGCGAGCGCCTGCTCGCACTCTTCGATGGCCTCGCGCGCATACTTCTGCTGCGCCGGGGTTCCGACCCGCTCGGCCCACTGCTCGGCCAGCTGGAATTCCACCAGCGCCTCGGTGAGCCGGCCCGCGGCGTGCAGCGTCCAGCCAAGATTGTTGTGCAGCGCCACCATCCAGCGTTTGGTGCGCTCGTCGTGGACCGTGGAGGCATACTCAAGCGCGCTGCGGGTCCACAGTTCCGTGTGGGCGGCGTCGGCGATGGCCAGCATGTGGAGGGCGTCGACGGCCAGGTACTCCTCGCCCAGATGGTCCCCCAGTTCGGCCGCCTGCTCGAACAGGGGCACCGCCATCGCCGCGTGGCCGCTCGAGTTCAGGACACGGCCGCGCTCCAGCAGGATACGGACACCGACCGTCGGTTCGTCCCCGTCAATGGAGTCGAGGAGGGCGTCGGCCTCCTCGTAGCGTCCCTGCAGCCCGATGGCGCGGCCCAGCTGGGTGGTGAGCTCGGCACGTTCGTCGGCGTCATACCGCGGGTCGGCCAGCGCCTCCCGGAAGCGTTGCTCGGACAGTTTGGGATCCTCGAAGTTCCACAGCAGGTCAAGGGTCTTTTGGTCCAGCATGGTTCTCTCCTGATCAGCTTTCACCGGCGGCGAGTTGGCGTGCACCTTCAATGTATCGGGAAGTCATGAGGCGCTGCGCACGGCGGGCCAGCGCGCCCCCGGCTGCGTAAAACCAGTTGGACGGCCGGCTGAACGCCGTAACGCTGACGAATACCCGGCCCTGGGCGTCGATCTCTGCCACAAACGACTCCTCGCCGCGCACCGGGTGGCCCGGCAGCGACCCGTAGCCGAATCCGGCGGACTGCGGTCCGCCGCCGGGTACGGGACGGTGCACCCACACCACCTCGCAGGGTGCGTTGAGGCGGAAAGGCCCGACGCCGAAACCGCTCACCACGCGCGCGCCGGGAACAACGGCGTCGGACTCGGTCCGGACGCGCAGGCCGGACCGCCGCTGCAGCTCCCACGCCAGGATTCCTTCGGCCACCCGGTGGTAGGCGGCTGCCCCTTCTCCGAGATAGGTCCGGGACGCCACATGGCGGTAGCCCGCCGGCCGTGCGCCACGCTCGGTGGCGCCGACCTCCGGGTAGGTCAGCTCGCCGCGGGCCAGGCGGCGCTCAGTCACTGGACCGGCTCCGTACGGTGCCGGCACTGTCCTGCTCCCGGCCCTGCGCCCCGGCAAGCCGTGCCCAGCCGAGCTGCTCGTGCTGCTTGCGGCTCAGGGAAGCAACCACCAGGTCGTAGGAGTCCTCCACCATGTCCCGGATCATCCCGTCCGGCAGGGCTCCGTCCAGGCGGACCCCGTTCCAGTGCGTCTTGTTCATGTGCCATGCCCCGGTGATCTCCGGATGCACGGCCCGCAGCTGTTCGGCGAGCGCAGGCTCGCACTTGAGGCTGACCGACCAGTCATCAGGATCCATGGCGGACAACGCGAACATCTTGGCTTCCTGCCGCGCCCCGCCGGACACGGCGGCCTTGACCTTAAACACGGACGTATCTGGGCCGAACGGGAAGTCCTCGAAGGCACCCGGGAAGGACAGGCAAATTTCTCGTAGTCCGGCTTGATCCATGCAGCGAGCCTACAAACCCTTTCCGGGCGGTGCTAGTCTGCGAGCATGGCAGCTGCCCAGGAGACCATACCTGTGCTGGACCTCGGCTCCGCCCGCCGGGCAGACGGGTCATTCAGCCCCGCATTCATCGACCAGCTCCGCGACGCCACGCACCGGGTGGGGTTCTTCCAGGTCGTCGGCTACGGAGGCGCCCCGGGCCAGGCGAAGGAACTGCTGGCAACCATCAGGCGGTTCTTCGACCTCCCCCTCGAGGAGCGGATGAAACTCGACAACCGCCTGTCTCCGCATTTCCGCGGGTACACACGGATGGGCACGGAGGTCACCCAGGGAAAAGCGGATGCGCGCGAGCAAATCGACTACTCCCCCGACCGCGAACCGGTGAAGGACTATCCCGCCGACCAGCCGTACTGGCTCCTTCAGGGCCCCAACCTGTGGCCGGATGAGGCCATGCCTGAGCTGGAGCCGGCGGCCATGGCCTGGGCGGAGCTCATGTCCGGCGTGGGAGCGGAACTGATGCGCGCCATCGCAGTGTCCCTCCGGCTGCCCGAGGACTATTTCGATGAACCTTTCGGGGACGCGCCCGCGTGGATGGGCAAACTGGTCCACTACGTTGGCGGGGTTGTGGAAGCCGCGGGTGACCAGGGCGTCGGCTCGCACGCAGACTACGGCTTCGTCACCCTCCTGCTGCAGGATGATGTGGGCGGACTGGAAGTGCTGCCGCCGGGGACCAGCGACTGGATACCCGTGGAACCCATTTCCGAAGCGCTGGTGGTAAACCTTGGCGAAATGCTGGAAGTTGCCACCGAGGGCTATCTTGCGGCCACGATCCACCGCGTGCAGGCCCCGCCGCCCGGGGTGGACCGCTACTCCGTCCCGTTCTTCTGGTCCCCGCGCCTTGATGCGGTCATTGAACCGGTGCCCCTGCCGGCGGCCCTCAAGGCGGAGGCCAGGGGCATCTCCGACGACCCGTCCAACCCGATGCTCGCCTCGTTCGGACTGAACATGCTCAAGGGCCGGATGCGGGCCCATCCGGACGTGACGGAGCGCCACTATCCAGGGCTGATGAAGCGCTGAGGGCTAGATGCCCACCCGCCACCCTTCCCGGGCAGGGCAGGAGTTCACCACCACGTCCAGTCCAGCGGCCTTTGCCCGCTCCACCGCAGCGTCGTCGAACACGCCCAGCTGCAGCCATACCGCCTTGGCCCCGACGGCGATGGCCTGGTCGATGACGGCCCCCACCTTCTGTGAATTGACGAAACAGTCCACGACGTCGATCGGGTGCTTTTCCGCCGGAATCTCCGCGAGGGTACGGTAGCCCTTTTCCCCGTGGACGTCGTCGCCAGGCAGGTTGACCGGGATGATCTCCATGCCCATGCGGTCACGGACAAACAGTGAAACATCGTAGGCCGAGCGCCACTCGTTGCGGGTCAGACCGACAATCGCCCAGGTACCCTTCGTTCGCATGAGGCGGTCGATGACGGCCTGATCGTTTTGGTGAGCCATGTACCAACTCTACTCCTGCATGATTTTCGCCTGGGTGTCCGAATATTTGAATGAGGCATAGGGTGCCGCGGCGGGATGAACGAATATTACAGTTCGAACTGACCGGATTTTGCGAAATCCTGCATCTCGGCTTGAGTAGGTTATGACCATCCCGAGCGGCCGAGAGACCTGGATCGATGAAGCCGCAGCAACCCCAGTGACGTGAGACGACCATTCCCACGCCACTGTTCTTCCGTACCGCCGGAGGAACAAGGGGTGCTACTGCCAGGACCGATGGAGTGCTGCAATGACCCCAGAGAATACTTCTGCCCTGCCCACCCTTGCCCGGATTCCGTCCGAGGCAACCCCACATACCACTTCGGACGCGACGGCGGTCGAAGCAGGGCTGCGTGACGCGCCCGGCTCCTCTTCCGGCTCTTCGGGATGGTCCTCGACCGAGCCACCGGACGGCGCAGTGCACGGCGTCCCCACCGACGGGCCGGCGCGTCACAGCAGTACCACTTCCCTTGTCGACCCCGGCAACGTGGCCTTCTGGGAGGAACAGGCCCTCCGCCTGGACTGGGCTGGGCTGCCCGGCAGCCGAAAACCCTGGCACACCGCCCACAGCTGGGTACCCGCCGACGTCGAGGCCGGCCGCGGGCCCGAGATCAAGTGGTTCGACGGCGGCAAACTCAACGTCGCGTACAACTGCGTGGACCGGCACGTCGAAGCCGGCCGCGGGGACAAGGTGGCGCTGTTTTTCGAGGGCGAACCCGGCGATCGCCGCACCATCACCTACGCCGAACTTCAGCGTGAAGTATCCAAGGCCGCCAACGCGCTGCTGGCCCTCGGCATCACCAAGGGCGACCGCGTGGTCATCTACCTGCCCGTGATCCCCGAGACCGTCATCATTACCCTCGCCGTGGCCCGGATCGGCGCCGTCCACTCCCTGGTGTTCGGCGGGTTCTCCGCCGAGGCCCTGCGGTTCCGGGTTGAGGACACAAATGCCAAGCTGCTGGTAACCACCGACGGCCAGTTCCGCCGCGGCGCCGCGGTCCCGGTCAAGGACAACGCCGATGCCGCCGTCGCCGGGGACAACGCCGTCGAGCATGTCCTCGTCATCAACCGGACCACCGCACCAGAGGACCTTGCCACGGTCCCCATGACCGCGGGCCGCGACGTGTGGTGGCACGACGTCGTCGGGCCTGCCTCCGACGTCCACGAAGCGGAGGCGTTCGACGCCGAAACTCCCCTGTTCATCATGTACACCTCCGGCACCACGGGTAAGCCCAAAGGGCTGGTGCACACCTCCGGCGGTTACCTGACCCAGGCGTCATGGAGTTTCGAGCACCTGTTCAGCAACCCCGACCCCGCGCTGCGGGACCGGGATGTCCACTGGTGCACGGCCGACCTCGCCTGGGTCACGGCGCACACCTACGAGATTTACGGCCCGCTCTCCAACGGCGTCACGCAGGTGATCTTCGAGGGCACGCCCAACACCCCGCACCCGGGCCGGCACTTCGAGATCATCGAGCGCTACAGTGTCACGCAGTACTACACAGCGCCCACGCTGGTCCGTTCGCTCATGGGCTGGTTCCCCGACGGCGTGCCGGACAGCTACGACTTCTCGTCCATCCGGCTCCTGGGGACCGTGGGAGAGGCCGTCAACCCGGAAGCGTGGCGCTGGCTCCGCGACAACCTCGGCGCAGGCACCGCCCCAATGGTGGATACCTGGTGGCAGTCCGAGACCGGGGCCACCATCATGTCCCCCGCGCCCACTGACACCGGGTTCAAGCCCGGCTGCGCGGCCCGCCCGCTTCCGGGCGTCAGCACCCGCGTGGTGGACGAGGCCGGAAACCGCACAGCCCCGGGCGTGCAGGGGTTCATCGTCGTCGACCAGCCCGGCCCCGCCATCGCCCGTACCGTCTGGGGCAACCCGCGCCGCTACTTCGATTCCTACTGGAGCCAGTACGCGGAGCAGGGCTGGTTCCTCGCCGGTGACGGCGCCAAGTACGACGACGACGGCGACATCTGGATCCTGGGGCGGGTGGACGACACCCTCAATGTCTCCGGGCACCTGCTCTCCACGATCGAGATCGAGTCGGCCCTGGTCACGCACCCCGACGTGGTGGAAGCAGGCGTCTGTCCGGTGGCCGACCCCAAGACCGGTCACGCCGTCGTCGCTTTTGTCGTGCTAAAGGGTGGGGACCCCGCCAGCTTAACGACAGAAGAACTGCGCAACCACGTCGCGAAGGAGATCGGCCCGATTGCCAAGCCGCGCGACGTCGTCGTTGTCCCTGACGTACCCAAGACCCGCAGCGGCAAGATCATGCGCCGCCTGCTGACCCAGCTGTTTGAGGGGAGCGCGCTGGGCGACACCACCTCACTCCAGAACGAACCGGCCATTGCCGGCATCCAGGATGCGCTGCGCCGCCGCGCTGCCGCCGTCCCTGGAACCCCCAACTCCGGATTCCCCAACACGGTGCACCCCAACACCGGGCAGAAGTAAAGGAACAATCATGAATGACATTAGCAACGTAGCCCGTCTTTCCGAGCCGCTGAAGTTTGCCTACTGGGTGCCGAATGTCTCCGGCGGCCTGGTGGTCTCCACCATTGAGCAGCGCACCGGCTGGGACTTCGACTACAACAAGAAGCTGGCCCGCATCGCCGAGGAATCCGGCTTTGAGTACGCCCTGACCCAGACGCGCTACGCGGCGTCCTACGGGGCCGACAAGCAGCACGAGGCCGCGTCCTTCAGCCTCGCCCTGCTCGCCGCCACCGAACGCCTCAAGGTGATCGCCGCCGTCCACCCCGGCATGTGGCACCCCGGTGTGCTGGCCAAGTACGTCATCACCGCCGACCACATCTCCAACGGCCGCGCCGCCGTGAACATCGTCTCCGGCTGGCTCAAGAACGAGTTCACCAATTTTGGCCTCGACTGGCTGGAGCACGACGAGCGCTACGTCCGCACCGAGGAATTCATCAGGGTGCTCCGGGGCCTGTGGACCGAGAAGGAGTACAGCCAGGCCGGCAAGTACTACAACATCACCGACTTCACCCTGAACCCGGCCCCCGTGGACGTTCCCGGCCGCGCACACCCCGAGATCTTCTTCGGCGGAAACTCGACGGCGGCCCAGGCCACCGCGGGCCGTGTCGCCGACTGGTACTTCTCCAACGGCAAGGACCTCGACGGCTTCAAGGAAAACATCGCCGGAGTTGTGGCTGCGGCCGGCGAAACGAAGCGCGGCACCGAAGGTCAGCTCGCCGCACCCCGCTTCGGCCTCAACGGCTTCGTCATCGCCCGCGACTCCGAGAAGGAAGCCCGCGACACGCTGCGTGAGATCGTGGAGAAGGCACACAAGCCGGCCGTCCAGGGCTTCCGCGACGCCGTGCAGGAAGCCGGCCCGTCCACCAAGGACGGCAAGGGCATGTGGGCGGACTCCACGTTCGAGGACCTGGTCCAGTACAACGACGGCTTCAAGACCCAGCTGATCGGCACCCCGGAGCAGATCGCGGAGCGGATTGTCGAGTACAAGAAGATCGGCGTGAACCTCTTCCTGACCGGCTACCTGCACTTCCAGGAGGAAATCGCCGCGTTCGGCCGCGACGTCCTGCCGATCGTCCGCGAGCTCGAGGCGGACCTCGCCCGGAAGAACGGCACAGAGCTTGATCTTTCCGGGGTTCCGGCAACCGCCGAGGCGGTGGCAGTCTGATGGCTGACCGCAAATTCGGGTTCCGCACCCGCGCCCTGCACGCCGGCGGCACGCCCGACGCCGAGCACGGCGCCCGGGCGGTGCCCATCTACCAGTCAACGTCGTTCGTCTTCAAGGACACCCAGGACGCCGCCAACCTGTTCGCCCTGCAGAAGTACGGCAACATTTACTCCCGCATCGGCAACCCCACCGTGGCCGCGTTCGAGGAGCGCATCGCCTCGCTGGAGGGCGGCATCGGGGCCGTTGCGACGTCCTCGGGCATGGCCGCCGAGTTCATCACTTTCGCCGCCCTGACCCAGGCCGGCGACCACATCGTCGCGGCGTCCCAGCTCTACGGCGGCACCGTCACCCAGCTCGACGTGACCCTGCGCCGCTTCGGGGTGGACACCACCTTCGTCCCCGGGACGGACCCCGCTGACTACGCGGCGGCCCTCCGGGAAAACACCAAGGCGATTTTCGTCGAGGTGGTGGCCAACCCGTCGTCGGAGGTCCAGGATCTTGCGGCCCTGGCCAAGGTGGCGCACGACGCCGGCATCCCCCTGGTCGTCGACGCCACCTTGAGCACGCCGTACCTCGTGCGGCCGATCGAGCACGGGGCGGACATCGTGATCCACTCCGCCACGAAGTTCATCGGCGGCCACGGCACCACGCTCGGCGGCGTCATCGTCGAGAGCGGACGGTTCAACTGGGGCAACGGCAAGTTCCCCACCATGACCGAGCCGGTGGCCTCGTACGGCAACGTCTCGTGGTGGGGCAACTTTGGCGAGTACGGGTTCCTCACCAAGCTCCGCTGCGAGCAGCTGCGTGACATCGGTCCGGCGCTGACCCCGCTGGCCGCATTCCAGCTGCTGCAGGGCGTGGAAACCCTCCCCCAGCGCCTCGACGAGCACCTGAAGAACGCACAGGCCGTGGCCGAATGGCTCGAAGCGGACCCGCGCGTGGCCTACGTGAACTACTCCGGACTGCCCTCGCACCCCCACTTCGAGCGGGCACGGAAGTACCTGCCGCTCGGGCCGGGCTCCGTGTTCTCCTTCGGCGTGAAGGGCGGCCGGGCGGCCGGCCAGAAGTTCATCGAGTCCCTGCAGCTGGCCTCGCACCTCGCCAACGTGGGCGACGCCCGCACCCTGGTGATCCACCCCGGGTCCACGACGCACCAGCAGCTCAGCGATGAGCAGCTGGCGTCCGCCGGCGTGCCGGAGGACCTGGTCCGCATCTCGGTTGGCCTGGAGGACCTCGAGGACATCCTGTGGGACCTGGACCAGGCGCTTACCGAGGCGCAGAACGCGACGGCGGATGACGCCGTCGTAGTCGAGGAACCTGCAGACGCCTGCACGATTGGAGCACGGGCATGAGCGCCGTAGAGAGAAACTGGACCGGACCTTCAGCTCCGGAGCGCCTGGACCTGCTCCGGCAGGCCAAGTCGATCGCGATTGTGGGGGCTTCGGACAAGCCGTCGCGCGCGAGCTATTTCGTGGCCACGTACCTGCAGTCCTCGACGCGGTACAAGGTGTACTTCGTGAATCCGGTGGTCAAGGAGATCCTCGGCCAGCCGACGTACGCGTCGCTGGCCGACCTGCCGGAGAGCCCGGACATCGTGGACGTCTTCCGCAAGCACGATGACCTGCCGGGCGTGCTGGACGAGGCCGTCGCCGCGGGCGCCAAGACGCTGTGGCTGCAGCTCGGCTCATGGCACGAGGGCGTGGCGGCGGATGCCGAAGCCGCGGGGCTGAACGTTGTGATGGACCGCTGCGTCAAGATCGAGCACGCGCGCTTCCACGGCGGGCTCCACCTGGCCGGCTTTGATACGGGAGTGATCTCCTCGAAGCGGCAGGTCCTGGCTTAACAGGACAAGTGGCCTGACAGCGGGCCCAACGGACCGGGGGGCATGAAAAATGCCGGGCTGGATATTGATGGGGGACAACTTCCAGCCCGGCACTCTCACTCTGGTAATCGACGGGGAACCCCAAGGGGTTACGCGGATTCCAAAACATTTTCAAAAAACTTTTTTGGCCGGGCTCTGCCTGGGAGTTTTTGTCCAGATGTCCCGACTTCAGGGGCCGTTTGGGGCCCATAAGTGTACAAACTCGGGGGCTGCTCCCTTGGGGCGCGCCCCTGGCCTACGGGGGGCCCGGACCTAGGGGGTGCCGGGGACGGGTGTGGCCGGGATCGTCGGCACGCCGCCCGGCAGCGTGGGCACTGCCGGCAGCGGCTTGGCCGGAAGCTTGGGCGCCAGTCCCGTCCCGGGCACGGTCGGCAGCTGGCTGGGACGGGCCGGCGCCGGCGTTTGTCTCTTCGCCGACCCATGCGCCGACGCTGACCCCTTCGACGCCGGTGCACTCGAACCGCCCGAACCCGCGGCATCGGTTTGGGCCGGCGTCACGGGTGCCGACGACGAAGCGGCGGTTCCGGTAACAGAAGGCTTGGGCGCGGCGTCCGTTGGTGCGGCAGGCACTGCGGGAATGTCGGCGGGCGACGTGGGCACCGGGGCCGGTGCGGTTGTCCCGCTGGTTGGCTGGAAGATTTGAACCACGGTGTTGCCCACGCTGTTGCGGAAGTCCTCGCTGGAGGCTGCGACGGCGCCGGCTCCAAGTCCCATGGCGCCGACCACTGCAGCGCCAACCACCATGCCCATCCGCCGCTGCCGGTTACGGCGGTGCAGTTCGAGGCTGGCGACGTCCGGCGTGGAGGCACGGCGCATCGCCTGGGTGGGCGTGGCCTGGGTGGGCGCGGCCGCTGGAGGAGCCCCGTGGGCGAGCAGAGCCGCGAGATCGGCACGCGGCGGGGGCGGGGCGTCCTGGCCGAACCTGTGCAGCTCTTCGAGGGACCTGCGGAGATCGGCGTCGTCTTCGAGCCCGGAATCGAGGAGGATCGCCTGGATCTCTCCTTCTTCGCGGCCTGCCGGCGTGACACTCATGATGCTGCGTGGTCCTTTTCCTTGACGAGTTCGCGCAGGGCGATGAGCCCGCGGCGCTGGAGCTGTTTGATGGCCCCGGGTGTCTTGTTCATGATGCCGGCCACCTGCTCGACCGAAAGGTCCGCGACAATGCGCAGGACCAGGACTTCCCGCTGGTCGTCGTTGAGCAGAGCAAGTGAAGAAGAGATTCCGCCGAGCGAGCCGAGCACCTCGTCCTCGGCGGAGTTCGACCGCCGCTCATCCAGGAGCGGGTCGAATTCGGTGAGCTGCGGCGTCCTCGCGGAGCGGCGGTGGTGGTCCACCAGCCGGGCGTGGGCCACCGAGAAGATGAAGGTCCGCAGCCCGGAGTGGCCGCCCCTGACATTGCTGAGCTTGGGCAGGACATCCACGAAGACGTCCTGCGTCAGGGCTTCGGCGTCATCCACGCCCCGGGCCCGGAAGTAGCCCAGGACGGCCGGGGAAATTGTGCTGTAGACAGCGCTGAAGCCTGAGGGGTCGCCGGAAAGGGCTGCTGACAATTCGTCATCGGTCAGCTGAGCTGCCAAGGAGCTGTCCTTCCCTTACTGCAGGTGTGCGACGGTAGTAAGCCTAGCCGCCGCACACCCCACGCCCCTATTCGGGGAACGCCCTGTTTCGCGTGCTGGTACTACTTGCCGGCGGGCAGGTCGGCAGCAGCGTCAGCCTTGACGTCAACGGTGGCGGACGGCGCAGCCGGCTTGGCCACCTGGTCGGCTACGTCCGGCACCTCAGGGCTGGCGGGAACGGCCGGCACAGCGGGGACGGCCGGAACACCGGCGCCGCCGGGAACAGCGGGAACGGCGGGGACTGCTGCGGTCACGTCGGCACCGGCAGCCTTGTCCCCGGCGGAGACGTTGGCGCTGACGGCTGCGTTGTCCTTGTCAGCTTCCACGGCGGCGTCGGCTGCGTCTGCGGCTTCGCCGGCTGCCTTGGCCTTGGCGGAGGCAACGTCCGGAACCTCCGGGGTTTCCGGCGTCGCCGGGACGGCGGGCACAGCCGGAACAGCCGGGGTGGCGGGAACGGAGGGGGTGGCGGGCGTAGCGGGGGTCACCTCTGCGTGCTGCGAGCTGGAAACCTGTGCGGCGTTGGCCAGCCCGATGCTGGAGAATCCTCCAACGGCGACGATGGCGGCTGCGACAGCAATCTTGGTGGTCTTGCTAACACTCTTCATCAGAAAAAAGTCCTTTGGTTGATTGAAGGCCGGGCCGGAGGCCGATGGGGGACAACCCCCGGCCGGCGCTTACATAGGGGTAATCGCCGCGGCGGCCCGGCAGGTTACGCGCTTCCGGAAACTTTTCTGGCGGAGTGTTCTTCCCCGGAATCCCGGGGAAGAACATTGGCAAGCACGACGGCGGCGGGCCACCCTAAGGCTG
>NZ_JBHVBL010000028.1:0-57444 GCF_042668165.1 Arthrobacter sp. NPDC057388 | reverse complement strand
TCGGGGGGGCTCTTTTTTTTTAAAACGCCCCCGCCCCAAAACCACCCCCCCCCGCCCCCCCCCCCCGGGGGCGGCGCCCTTCTGCATGTGCGGCCAGGGCCGGTATTGCCTGGGCTTCCGCTGTCAGCGGGCGATGCGGCTGCGGCTGGTCTTGGTGGTCGCCATCAGGTTTTCCAGCAGGGTGTCGTAGAGTCCGGCCGCGGTTTTGGCCGAGTCGCCGGGCCAGTGGTGGACGGAATGCGCAGCCCCCTGGATCTGCTGCCAGTTGGCCTGTTCCGGGATATGCGGAGTGAGCAGCAGGTCACCGAACATCGCCTGCATCTCGGCGAGCCGGAAGGAGTGCTCGGAGGACCCGGTGCGGACGCGGTTGGCCACGATGCCGGCGGGGGAGAGGTTGGGCGCGAATTCCTGCCGGAACAGCTGAATGGCCCGCATGGTGCGCTCGGTGCCGGCCACGGAGAAGAGTCCCGGCTCGGCCACCAGGGCCACCTTGTTGCTGGCCGACCAGGCCATGCGGGTGAGACCGTTCAGGGAGGGCGGGCAGTCCACCAGGATGAGTTCATAGCCAGCCGCACCGGCGAGTACCGCGGACAGCCGGCGCAAGTCGCGCTTGCCAAGGTCGGGGCGGTCGTAAATTCCGGTGTAGGCGGAGCCGACGGCGACATCAAGTACCGCGGGGCCGGAACCGTTGCTGGTCACCCGGCTGATCCAGCCGCTGGGCACGACGTTCTCCGCGATCTTGGCTTTGCGCGGATTTTTCAGCATCCTGCCAATGTCCAGCCTGTCGCTGGGCTGCACCCCGAGTGCTGTGGTGGCGTCGGCGTGGGGATCAAGATCCACCACCAGGGTCGGGATGCCTGCGGCCAGTGCCGCAGACGCCAGTCCGGTTGTAACGGATGTCTTGCCGACACCGCCCTTGAGGCTGCTGATGCTGACTACTTGCACTTGATAAACCAATACCTAACGCCGGTTGCCGTGTTGGGGTACGTTCCGTTCCGGTGTTGCCGGAAGGTGCTCCAGGAACAGGGGCAGGCTTCCGCCGCCCCCATCATCATATGTTGACCTCGGCCGGAATCCCTTTTTATCCGGAACCGGGCATGCCTCGCCCTCCGCCCGCTCCGGCGTCGTCCGCATCAGCAGCGAAAGTGGCTGTGCAGCAACAGTAAATACGGGAAGGCAGTGAATATGGTCCGCAGATGACGGATAATTCTGTGATGGCGGACACACTGATTTGTGTTTCGTCCGGCCCGTCTTACACACTGTGACCACTCACCGATCCACCCGCAATGATGCAGGAGAAGTATGTTTTCCAAGATTCTGGTGGCCAACCGCGGAGAAATCGCAATCCGTGCTTTCCGTGCCGGCTACGAACTGGGCGCCAAGACAGTCGCCGTGTTCCCCAACGAGGACCGTAACTCGATCCACCGCCAGAAGGCCGATGAGGCGTATCTGATCGGCGAAGAGGGCCACCCTGTCCGTGCCTACCTGGACGTTGACGAGGTATTGCGGGTTGCCAAGGAATCCGGTGCCGACGCCATCTACCCCGGTTACGGCTTCCTCTCCGAGAACCCGGACCTGGCGCGTGCCGCCAAGGCCGCAGGCATCACCTTCGTGGGTCCGCCAGCGGAGGTCCTGGAACTGGCCGGCAACAAGGTTTCTGCGCTCGAGGCCGCCAAGCGTGCCGGGGTGCCCGTCCTGAAGTCCAGCGCGCCGTCGAAGGACCTCGACGAGCTTCTCGCTGCCGCGGATGAGATCGGTTTCCCCATCTTCGCCAAGGCCGTTGCGGGCGGCGGCGGGCGCGGCATGCGCCGCGTCGACACCCGTGAGGCCCTGCCGGAGGCGCTGCAGTCCGCCATGCGCGAGGCCGACGCCGCCTTCGGCGATCCCACCATGTTCCTCGAGCAGGCCGTGCTCCGCCCGCGCCACATCGAGGTCCAGATCCTCGCCGACGCCGAGGGCAACGTCATGCACCTCTTCGAGCGTGACTGTTCCATCCAGCGCCGCCACCAGAAGGTCATTGAGATCGCTCCGGCCCCGAACCTGGACGAAGGCATCCGCCAGGCCCTGTACCGGGACGCCGTGAAGTTCGCCAAGGCGCTGAACTACGTCAACGCCGGAACGGTCGAGTTCCTCGTGGACACCGTCGGCGAACGCGCCGGCCAGCACGTCTTCATCGAAATGAACCCCCGCATCCAGGTGGAGCACACTGTCACGGAAGAGGTCACCGACGTCGACCTCGTCCAGGCACAGATGCGCATCGCCGCCGGGGAGACCCTGGCTGACCTGGGCCTCTCCCAGGCGACGGTCCACCTCAAGGGTGCCGCGCTGCAGAGCCGCATCACCACCGAGGACCCCGCCAACGGCTTCCGGCCCGACGTCGGAAAGATCACCGGTTACCGTTCCGCCGGCGGTGCCGGCGTGCGGCTCGACGGCGGCACCGTCTACTCGGGTGCCGAGATCAGCCCGCACTTTGACTCCATGCTGGTGAAGCTCACCTGCCGCGGCCGCGACTACCCCGCCGCAGTGGCGCGTGCCCGCCGTTCGCTGGCCGAGTTCCGCATCCGTGGTGTCTCCACCAACATCTCCTTCCTGCAGGCGGTGCTGGACGATCCCGATTTCATTGCCGGCAACGTGGCCACGTCCTTCATCGACGAACGCCCCGAGCTGCTGAAGGCCCGCGTCTCCGCCGACCGCGGCACCAAGCTGCTGACCTGGCTCGCCGAGGTCACCGTCAACAAGCCGAACGGCGAGCTTCCGGTCCGCACCGACCCCGCGGAGAAGCTTCCTTCGGTTGCGGGTCTTGAGGCACGCCCCGGTTCCCGCCAGCGGCTCCTGGAACTCGGACCGGAGGGCTTCGCCAAGTCGCTGCGCGAACAGAAGGCCGTCGCCGTCACCGACACCACGTTCCGCGACGCCCACCAGTCCCTGCTGGCCACCCGCGTCCGCACCAGGGACCTGCTGGCTGCCGCCCCCGCGGTTTCCACCCTCCTGCCTGAACTGCTGTCCGTTGAAGCCTGGGGCGGCGCCACGTACGACGTCGCCCTGCGGTTCCTGGGCGAGGACCCCTGGGACCGTCTGGCTGCGCTGCGCAAGGCGCTGCCGAACGTCTGCCTCCAGATGCTGCTCCGCGGCCGCAACACCGTGGGCTACACCCCGTACCCCGAGGAAGTGACCGAGGCCTTCGTCAACGAGGCAGCCGCCACGGGCATCGACATCTTCCGCATCTTCGACGCCCTGAACGACGTCAGCCAGATGGCACCGGCCATCCGCGCTGTCCGGGCCACCGGCACCGCCGTTGCTGAAGTGGCGCTGTGCTACACGGGCGACATGCTGGACCCGAACGAGAAGCTCTACACGCTGGACTACTACCTGGGCCTGGCGGACAAGATTGTCGAAGCGGGCGCCCACATCCTCGCCATCAAGGACATGGCAGGCCTGCTGCGTCCGGCAGCCGCTGCGAAGCTTGTCTCCGCGCTTCGGGAACGGTTCGACCTCCCGGTCCACCTGCACACCCACGACACCGCAGGCGGCCAGCTCGCCACCTTGCTGGCGGCAGTGGATGCAGGCGTGGACGCAGTCGATGTCGCTGCGGCATCACTGGCCGGCACCACCAGCCAGCCGTCGGCGTCGGCCCTGGTGGCCGCCCTGGCCCACACGGAGCGTGACACCGGGCTCAGCCTGGCGGCCGTCAGCTCCCTTGAGCCGTACTGGGAAGCCGTGCGCAGGGTCTACGCCCCCTTCGAGTCCGGCCTGCCGGGCCCGACCGGCCGCGTCTACCAGCACGAGATCCCGGGCGGACAGCTGTCCAACCTCCGCCAGCAGGCCATCGCGCTGGGCCTGGGCGAGCGCTTCGAGGCCATCGAGGACATGTACACGGCCGCCGACAGGATCCTGGGCCACCTGGTCAAGGTGACGCCGTCGTCGAAGGTGGTGGGCGACCTCGCCCTGCACCTCGTCGGGCTGAACGCAGATCCGGCCGACTTCGAGGCGAACCCGCAGAACTACGACATCCCCGACTCCGTGATCGGGTTCCTGTCCGGTGAGCTGGGCGATCCTCCGGGAGGCTGGCCGGAGCCGTTCCGCACCAAGGCCCTGCAGGGCCGCAGCGTCAAGGTGCGCGACGCCGAGCTGACCGCCGAGGACAGCGAGGCGCTCCGCGGCGACTCCAAGACCCGCCAGCAGACGCTGAACCGGCTGCTGTTCGCCGGGCCCACGAAGGACTACCTCAAGAGCCGCGAGACGTACGGCAACGTTTCGGTCCTGGACACCCGCGACTACCTGTACGGGCTGCAGCGCGGCGAGGAGCACGTGATCCAGCTCGAAAAGGGCGTGCGTCTCATCGCGTCCCTGGAAGCCGTGTCGGAGCCGGACGAGAAGGGCATGCGCACCGTCATGTGCACGCTCAACGGGCAGTCCCGCCCGGTCTCGGTCCGCGACAAGTCCGTGGTCAGCAACGTGAAGACCGCCGAGAAGGCTGACCCTTCCGTGCCCGGCCACGTCGCCGCTCCGTTCGCCGGGGCCGTGACGGTCACCGTCAAGGCCGGCGACACCGTCAACGCCGGCGACACCATTGCCACCATCGAGGCTATGAAGATGGAGGCATCCATCACGACGCCGGTGGGCGGCAAGGTGACGCGGCTGGCCATTTCCAGTGTGGAACAGGTACAGGGCGGTGACCTGCTGATCGTCGTCGAATAGGCGCCGCCCGGCAGTGCACGGTGGGTTTGATGACTGCTGAATAGCCTGCAGGGCGGCCAATGGCCGCCCTGCAGGTAGGGTGGACAACAGAAAAAAGTTGTGGGGACGGCGCCAAGCCGCCCCCACAGCCGTTTCCGGACCACTTTGGGAGCCGGGAACCGACCGGCAGCCAGAACAGGACAGAGCGGAAGCCATGACGCAGACCAGGAAGCCCAAGCCCGGGCCGCGCCCCGACCGTGCCCCCTCGATCTCCAAGGGCAGCGTCGCCAGTGCCGCGGGGGAGGCCCGGACTTCCGGCGTGTTGCCGGCGGCCGACGCCGTGGCAGCGGGGGACATCAGCGTGGTGACCGTTTCCGGCGCCCAGGACCGTACCTCGGCCGGGTCGCTTTCGGCCGTCAGCGGCGCAGTCCAGCAGGAACCGGCGCCGCCGGCGCCGGCAACTGCGGCCATGCCCGTCGTGACAGCAGGCCCGGCAAGTCTCAGTATCGGCGTCACCGGCCCGGACACGGACCAAACGGGAGGAGCCGCACCGGCCCCTGCCGCCCCTGCGGAACCGGCCTCCGTCCCAGTCCCCGCTGAAGAAGCCAGGGACCTGCCCGGGCGGCGCGAGCGGCCCGAGGGACCGGAGCCCGCCTCGTCGCTCACCGCAGACCGCCTGCTGACCAGGACCGCAGCCGCTCCGGTGTCGGGCTGGCGCCGCTGGCTGTATCAGGCAACTTTTGGCCACGTGAACCTCGGTGATTCGGACCAGGTCCGGATCCAGCGGGCCATGGAGCACCGCATCGCCACGCGGCTGGGGGAGCGGACCAGGTATGTGCCGGTGCTTTCGCGCAAGGGCGGGGTGGGCAAGACCACCGTCACCACGCTGCTCGGCATGGTGCTGGCCGAACTGCGTGAGGACCGGGTCATCGCCATGGATGCGAACCCCGACCGCGGCACGCTTTCGGACCGGTCACCCGGCAGGGCGGACTTCACGGCCCGCCAGCTGGTGAAGGACAGGTTCACGGTGGATTCGTTCGCGCAGCTGTCCAACTACACGGCCCGGGAGGGGTCGCGCCTGGACGTGCTGGCCTCGGACACAGACCCCACAGTGGCACATGCCTTTGACGACGCCGACTACCGCGCAGTCACTGACATCCTGGGCCGGTACTACTCGATCGTCCTGACCGACTCGGGTACCGGCATGGTGCACTCGGTGATGAAGGGCACGCTGGAAAAGGCCGACGCCGTGGTGCTTGTCTCGGGCGGCAGCGTGGATGAAGCCCGGCTGGCATCTGAAACCCTGTCCTGGCTTGAGGCGCACGGCCGCCAGGAACTGGTTGCCAAAGCCACGGTGGTCATCAACATGGCCGCGGGCAACCGGACCCTGGTCAACATCGACGAGATCGAAGCGCACTTCCTGTCCCGGGTGAAGAACGTGGTGCGGATTCCGCATGACCGCCACCTGGCCGAAGGTTCGCGGATCCGGCTGGGCCAGCTGAAGCCTGCAACCCGCGCCGCGGCCGTCGAGCTCGCCGCGCTGGTGGTGGACGAACTGCAGCAGCCCTAAATACTCCAGACTTCAGGCGCGGGTGGGCTTCGGCGACTTGTACATTTCGTCGATGACCGTATCGAAGTCCTTCATGACCTGGGCGCGCTTGACCTTCATGGAGGGGGTCAGGTGGCCGGAGGCCTCGGTGAAGTCGCTCGGCACGATCCGGAAGGACTTGATGGCCTCCGCCTGGGAGACTGACTGGTTGGCGTGGTTGATGAGCTCCTGCACGGCGGCTTTCACTTCAGCGTGCCCGGCGGCGTCCTTCAGGGGCGTGTCCGCCGGCAGGCCGTGGCGCTGCAGCCAGCCCGGGAGCGCCTCCTCATCGAGGGTCACCAGGGCCCCGATGAACGGGCGGTTGTCGCCAACCACGAGTACCTGTGACACCAGTGCATCGGCACGGATCTGGTCCTCGAGCAGCGCCGGAACCACGTTCTTGCCGCCGGCGGTCACGATGATTTCCTTTTTCCGGCCGGTGATCAGCAGGTAGCCGTCCTCGTCCAGCTGGCCAATGTCGCCGGTGCGGAACCAGTCATCAGCAAAGGACTCCTCCGTCAGGTCGGGGCGCCTGTAGTAACCCCGCATGACGCAGCTGCCCTTGACAAGGATCTCGCCGTCGTCGGCAATCCGGACGCTGTTGCCGGGAATCGGCGCGCCGACCGTGCCGATCTTGATCCGCTCCGGCGTGTTGACGCTGACGGGTGCGGTGGTTTCGGTGAGGCCATAGCCTTCCAGGATCTGCAGCCCGATGCCCTGGAAGAAGTGGCCCAGCCGCTCGCCCAGCGGGCCGCCGCCGGACACCGCGTGGGCCACCTCCCCGCCCATGGCCGCGCGGAGCTTGCCGTAGACGAGCTTGTCGAAGACCGCGTGCTTGATCTTCAGGCCCAGCCCCACGCCGCCGTCCTGCCTTGCGCGGGAGTACGCGATCGCGGTCTCGGCCGCCTTGTGGAAGATCGCGCCCTTGCCGCCGTCTTCGGCCTTGGTGAGGGCAGAGTTGTAGACCTTTTCGAACACGCGCGGAACGGCAAGGATGAACGTCGGCCTGTAGCTTTGCAGGTCGGCCAGCAGGTTCTTGATGTCCGGGGTGTGCGCCACCGTGACACCCGCGGCCACGGCCAGGACCGAAATGAAGCGTGCGAACACGTGGGCCAGGGGGAGGAACATGATGGTGCGGGACTTCTCATTGACCACCTGTCTCAGCGAGGTGGCCAGGGCGTTCTCAGACAGCTCCACGAAGTTGCCGTGGGTGAGTTCGCAGCCCTTGGGCCGTCCGGTGGTGCCGGAGGTGTAGATGATGGTGGCGAGGTCGCGGAGCCCTGCAGAGCGCCGCCGGGCATCGAGTTCGGCGTCGGTGATCGCGGTGCCGGCCGCACGCACGGCGTCGAGGCCGTCACCCTCCAGCTGCCACACGTGGGCCAGGTCGGTCAGCCCCTCGGAGGCGGCCGCCTGCCGGATGATGTTTTCGTGGTGGTCGGACTCCCCAAACGCGGCGACGGCGCCGGAATCGCCGAGGTTCCAGGCGACCTGGGAAGGGGATGACGTCTCGTAGATGGGAACAGAAACGCCACCTGCGAACCAGATGGCGAAGTCGATCAGTGCCCACTCGTAGCGGGTCCGGGACATGATGCCCACCCGATCGCCGGCGCCGATGCCGCTGGCGATGAGGCCCTTCGCCAGGGCGGACACGTCGGCCACGAACTCCTTGGCCCGGATGTCCTGCCACTGGCCGGCGGCGTCAAGGCGCGAAAACAGGGCAGGGTTGGATGCCTCCGCTGCCTGCCGCAGCAGGAGGTCCGTGATGTTGCTGTCCAGGGGGACGTTCGCCAGGGGCGGAACGCTGTATTCGCGCACGTTAGCTCCTTTGATAGCCGTTGCCGCAGCCGGTAGTCCCCACCTTAGTACCTCGTGTGGCCGGGGCCGGCAGATCCGGGATTACCGGTCGGTAACTTTACGGCGGGGGAACGGTTGCCGCCAGTGGACGGGACATGCCGTTTGCGTGTCGCACCTGCGAAGACGATTCCGGCGCGGCACCTGGGCGGCACCTAGAATGAGGGACTATGCAGCCCTCCTTGCCAGCCGAGCAGCCCGTCACGCCCCGTTCCTACATCCGGAGTGGCGGGACCGGAGCCTGGGCGTCCTGGCGCGCGGCCTCGCGGCAAGGGATCTCCCGCCGCCCGGTCGCGGCTCACGGGCTTGCGGGAGGCCGCGGGCAATTGGCCGGCCACCGGCTGTTCCGGCAGCAGCTGCGGCTGGGCCGGCGCGGTCTGGCCATCGGCATCGACATTGGCGGCACCAAGGTGGCCGCCGGCGTGGTGGATGCGGAAGGAAATATTCTGCGTGAGGCGCGCCGGTCCACGCCGGGAAGTGATCCGCGTGCCGTGGAGCGCGTCATCGTGGAACTCGTTGAGGAGCTCAGCGCCGGCACCAGGATCCGTTCGGTGGGTATCGGCGCCGCCGGCTGGATGGATCTCGACGGCGGTACGGTGCTGTTCAGCCCGCACCTCGCCTGGCGGAACGAACCGCTGCGGGAAAACCTGCAGCACCTGCTGCGCCGCCCCGTCATGCTGGTTAACGACGCCGATGCGGCAGCCTGGGCTGAGTGGCGCTTTGGTGCCGGGCAGGGGCAGGACCGCCTGGTCTGCATCACGCTCGGCACCGGGATCGGCGGAGCCATGGTGATGGACGGGCGTGTTGAGCGCGGCAGGTTCGGCGTGGCGGGGGAGTTCGGCCACCAGATCATCATGCCGGGCGGGCACCGGTGCGAGTGCGGCAACCGCGGCTGCTGGGAACAGTACGCCTCCGGCAACGCCCTCGGCCGGGAAGCCAGGGAACTTGCCCTGGCCAACTCCCCGGTGGCTCAGGAACTCCTCAAAGCGGTGGACGGAAGCGCCGAACGCATCACCGGTGCCACGGTGACGGAACTGGCCATCGCCGGTGACGCGGCGTCCCGGGAACTCCTGGAGGACGTCGGGGACTGGCTCGGGTTGGGGCTGGCGAACCTTGCAGCTGCCCTCGACCCCGGGAAGTTCGTGATAGGCGGCGGCCTGTGCGCGGCGGGCGAGCTGCTGGTTGCGCCCGCCCGCAAGGCGTTCGCCCGCAACCTCACTGGCCGCGGTTTCCGTCCGGCCGCCGAAATCGACCTGGCTGCCCTGGGGCCGAACGCCGGCCTAATCGGCGCCGCCGACCTGTCGCGGGTGGGCAGCCGGACGCACCGCTGACCTGTCCGGCCCAGTAACGCAACGCCGGCTGACGGAACAGGGCTGGCTGAAGAGTCAGACCCGGGCGCCGTCGTCGTTCTCGTCCTTCTCCTGCGGCAGCTTCATGATCAGGTACACCACAGCGCCGACGAAGATGGCCACCATGCCGAGGATTGCCAGCAGCGGTGCGGAGCGCCAGAACATCGACGACAGCACCAGGGCCACGGGCGCACCGACGGCGCCCAGCCACGCGAGCATCGTCAGCGGATCCGTGGCCGAAAGCTTGGGCGGTTCTTCCGGAACGAACTCGCCTTCGTCGTCATCGACGGCGTAGCCGCGCGGATCTCCGGTTCCGTGAGGAACGTCAGCGTGCCCGGAGCGGTCAGCCTTCTCGCGCTCGGCCTTTTCCCGGTTTTCGGCTTTTGCCTGCTCCGCCGCCTGCTGCCGCTCAGCCGCCGACAGTTCCCGGGGTGCCCGCGGCGCCAGGCCCAGCGGGTCGAAATCGGTGAAGCGTTTGGCGGCGTTTTCCGCAGCGGCGCCATTGGCCGGGGCGTCTGCTGCTGCGCCGTCCGGCACTGCCGCGCTGTGCCGGGGACCGCCGGAATGCCGCGGGCCTTCAGTGGCAGACGGCCCGGTAGTGGACGGCTCAGTGCTGGACGGCCCAGTGCTGGACGGCTCAGTGCTGGATGCCTCACTGGTGGACTCTTCGGTAGTGGACGGTTCCCGCCCGCCCCGGATGCCGCCAGCATCCGGAGCCGTGGTATCGCCCTGCAGCCTGGCCACCAGATCCAACCAGACGGCGTCGTCCTGGTTGGCGCTCGGATCGGACGAATTCGAATCGGGCCTATTCATCGGTCGCGCCCTTCTGGCTGGCTATTGCGGAGTCGGCGGATCCCGGGCGGACGCCCGCCGCAACGGAGCGGACGAAGTCCACAGAACCGCTGAAGATCAGGTCGGCGTCGTGGTCCAGCGTGGCCACGTGGTAGCTGTTGTCCAGCCGTGTGAGCTGCAGCGGGGCGTGGGTGAGCCCGCGCCGCAGGGCCATGATGCTGGAGTCGGAAACAACATGGTCAACGGAGGAGCGGAAGACCTGTACGGGCGCTGTGATGCGTGGCAGCAGCCGGACAGTGTCCTTGAACATCTTATTCAGTTCGTGGGCCGCTGCCACCGGTGTCCGGGAATAGGCTCCCTCGTCCACGCCCGCCTTCCTGATGTCATTGGCTATTGCGGGCGTGCTCTTGAGAACCAGCTTGAGGATGCCCGCCAAAGGCGCGCGGCGGTCATCGATGACCAGGCCGGGGTTGACCACGATGGCACCGGCGACGGGCCTGGTGGCGGCCAGGCGCAGCGCCAGGGCGCCGCCCATGGACAGGCCCGCGGCGAACACCAGGTCACACTCGGACTCGAGCTCGAGGTAGGCGGCGTCCATGGCGCCATGCCACTCCTGCCAGCGGCTGCGGGAGAGCTCCTGCCAACTGGTGCCGTGCCCCGGCAGCAGCGGCATCCTGACGGCGAAGCCCGCAGCGGCGAAGGACTGTGCCCACGAACGCAGGCTGTGCGGGCTGCCGGTGAACCCGTGGGAAAGGGCAACGCCGATGGACGGCCCCTCGCCGGAGTGGGCGCTGCTGAAAGGGCTGTGGTCCGGAACTGTGGTCATGGCTTCTCCGACGGTATGTGGCTTCGGGAGTGCAGCTGGAAGAACCGGGCCGAGGATTCAAAAATTTCCTGGGCGTCCGCGTCCAGCGTAGCCACGTGGCCGCTGTTCCTGAGCAGCACGACCTCGAGTGCGGCCGCGCGCAGCCGTTTGCGGATAATGCCGAGCGACGTCGGGGGCACCACAGCATCGTTGACCGACTTGAAAACGAGCACCGGCGCGGTGATCCGAGGCAGTCCGCGGACCGCGGCAGCGAACAACCGCTTCAACTGGTGCACCGCCGCCAGCGGCGTCAGGGAGTAGTCGCCGTCGTCCGTGTGGGGCGCCGTCGGATTTTCCTCGGCTATGGGCACGGTGGTCTTTTGGATGTACTTCAGCAGCCCGATCACCCGCACGCGCCGGTCGTAAAAGCTCAGGCCGGGATTGACGACGGCGACACCCGCCACGCTGTGGCGGGATGCGGTGAGCAGGGCGATGGCGCCGCCCATCGAGAGGCCGGCAACATAGCACTCGTCGGTCCTGGCTGCGAGGTCCAGATATGCCTGTTCGAAGGCGCCGTGCCACTCCCGCCATCCTGTCCTGGCCAGTTCCTGCCAGCTGGTCCCGTGACCGGGGAGCAGCGGAACTGTGACGGCATAGCCCTGCGCGGCCAGGAATTCGGCCCACGGCAAAATGCTGAGCGGGCTTCCCGTGAAGCCATGGGAAATCGCGATGCCGGTCCGTGCGTTGGCTCCGTGTCCCGCGTAGCTGAAAGCGGCGGGCCGCGTGCGGTCGCTGCCTTCTGTCATGGAACCATCGTGTCACTGTTCCGGACAATTCTCACTAGAGTAGGGTTGCATTGCAGTCCTGCCGGGCCTCCACACCGCCCCGGCGGCAGCCTTCCGGAGAGGTAAGACACGTGTTCTATTGGGTCATGAAGCGGATCTTCCTGGGACCGGTGGTCCGGACTCTTTTCCGGCCGTGGGTCAAGGGGCTGGACAACATTCCTGCAGAGGGTGCGGCCATCATCGCCTCCAACCACCTCTCGTTCTCGGACTCGATCTTCATGCCGCTGATGGTGCCGCGGCCCGTCATTTTCCTGGCCAAATCCGAGTACTTCACGGGCACGGGGCTCAAGGGCAGACTGACCGCCCTGTTCTTCCGGCTGACCAACCAGCTCCCCATGGACCGTTCCGGCGGGGCAGCGTCGGCGGCCTCGCTCGAGGCCGGCATGGACGTGCTGACGCACGGCGGACTGCTGGGAATCTACCCTGAGGGAACCCGCAGCCCCGACTCGCGGCTGTACCGGGGCAAGGTCGGAGTGGCACGGCTGGCGCTCAAGGCCGGCGTTCCCGTCATCCCCGTGGCGATGATCGGCACGGACAAGGTTCAGCCCATCGGCCAGCGGCTGCCGAACATCCGCCGCATCGGCATGATCTTCGGCAAGCCCCTGGACTTCAGCAGGTATGAGGGCATGGCCGAGGACCGGCTGATCCAGCGGTCCGTGACGGACGAGATCATGTACGAACTCATGCGGCTGTCCGGGCAGGAATACGTGGACGAGTACGCCTCCGTGGTCAAGCTCAGGCTCGCAGGCAAAGGCCATGAACAGAGCGGCCCGAAGCGGGACGACGGGCCGGGGGAGTCCGGTTCGTCCCGGTCGGCCTAGGGGCCTGGGAGACCCATATCTGTGACGCCCCGGCCGGGCGCATGACAGTCCGGGTGTCCCGAAGACGCTCCGGCCCTCTACTCTTAGTAGTGTGACTGAGCTATCTGCAAAACCTGCCTCTTCCCTGACCAGCACTTCACAAAGCGGTGCGGCCAACTACCCGGGACTCGACAACTGGCGGGATCTTCCCATCTCCCAGCAGCCGAGCTGGCAGGATCCCGAAGTCTTCAACGCCTCCGTCAAGGAGCTGTCCGCTCTTCCGCCGCTGGTCTTCGCGGGCGAAGTGGACATCCTGCGTGAGCGTCTGGCTGCCGCAGCCCAGGGCAAGGCGTTCCTGCTCCAAGGCGGCGACTGCGCCGAGACCTTTGAGGGTGCCACGGCGGACAAGATCAGCGCACGCGTGAAGACCATCCTGCAGATGGCAGTGGTCCTGACCTACGGTGCGGCAATGCCCGTCATCAAGATGGGCCGCATGGCCGGCCAGTTCGCCAAGCCGCGCTCCTCCAACGATGAGACGCGGAACGGCGTCACGCTGCCGGCCTACCGCGGCGACATCGTGAACGGGTACGACTTCACCCCCGAATCCCGGGCCCACGATGCGAGCCGCATGCTCAGGGCCTACCACACCTCCGCTTCCACGCTGAACCTTATCCGGGCGTTCACCCAGGGCGGTTTCGCGGACCTCCGCCTGGTCCACACCTGGAACAAGGGCTTCACTGAGAACCCGGCACATGCACGCTACGAATCCCTCGCACGCGACATTGACCGCGCCATCAAGTTCATGGCATCCTGCGGAGCCGACTTCGAGGCGCTGAAGCGGGTGGAGTTCTTCGCGAGCCACGAGGCGCTGCTGCTCGACTACGAGCGTGCGCTCACCCGCATCGACTCCCGCACTGGCCTGCCGTACGGCACGTCCGGCCACTTCCTCTGGATCGGTGAGCGTACCCGCGAGCTGGACCACGCCCACGTGGACTTCCTGTCCCGGGTCCGCAACCCGATCGGCGTCAAACTGGGCCCGTCGACGTCCGGCGACGATGCGCTGCGGCTCATCGACAAGCTGGATCCCGAACGCGAGCCCGGCCGGCTTACGTTCATCACCCGCATGGGTGCCGGCAACATCCGCGAAAAGCTCCCGTCGCTGGTGGAGAAGGTCACAGCCTCCGGTGCCCAGGTCCTGTGGGTCACGGACCCGATGCACGGCAACACGGTCACCTCGCCCAATGGCTACAAGACCCGGAATTTCGACGACGTCATTGACGAGGTGCGCGGGTTCTTCGAAGTGCACCACGCCCTCGGGACGGTTCCGGGCGGCCTCCATGTCGAAATGACCGGCGATGACGTGGCCGAATGCCTCGGCGGAGCCGACCCCATCGACCAGGAAGCGTTCCTCGACCGTTACGAGTCGGTCTGCGATCCCCGCCTCAACCACATGCAGTCGCTGGAGATGGCGTTCCTCGTGGCGGGCGCGCTCACCCGCCGCTAAGGGCTGCTGGCCACCACGAACTGAACACACAAAAGACCGGCGCCGGGATTCCCCGGCGCCGGTCTTTGCGCACTTTATCCGTCGGCTGGGGCTACACCACCGTGAGTGTGACCACGGAGCCTTCGGGCACCTCGGTATCTACGGGATCCTGGTCCCGGACCGTCCCGAAGAAGCCGCCCAGGATTTCGTTGATGCGGACCTCGAAGCCGCGTTTCCGCAGCGCCTCGGTGGCGTCTTCCACCTGCTTGCCGATGTAGCTGGGCACCTTGACGAGCTTGGGCCCTTCGGAAATCGTCAGGGTGACGGTTTGTCCCCTCGTCAGGGTTCCCGACGCCGGCTCCTGGCTGACCACTGCGCCCCTGGGGATGTTCCTGTCGTGGACGGTTTTGTCGGCCACCGCGGCCGTGAGGCCGGCCGCTTCAATGGCACGCAGGGCTTCCTCCTGGCCCTGGCCGCGCACATCGGGCACCGGGATGGGCTGCGGCCCCTTCGAAACGGTGAGGCTGACCGGTGTCCCGTGCCGCACGGATGTTCCCGCCGCCGGGGCCTGGCTGAGCACCGTTCCGGCGGGCACCTCCTCGTCGAACTTCTCCGTGACCTTGCCGAGTGCCATTTCGGCGCCGTTGAGCGCTTGCTTGGAAGCCTCGAGCGTCTTGCCTGCCAGCTGCGGCAGGGGAAACAGCTGCGGGCCCTTGGACACGAACAGCGACACCTGCTGGAACTTGCGGATTTCCGCACCGGCGCCGGGCTGGGAGCCCACCACCAGCCCGGCCTTGACGTCGTCATCGAAGACGTCCTGTGTGCTGGACTGGAAGCCGGCGTCCCGGAGCAGCTGCTGGGCTTCCGCGACGGTCCTGTTGGCCACGGCCGGGACGGTTCCGGGGGAACCCGGCCCCATGCCGAAGAACCAGCCCGCGCCGGTGGCCAGGAGGGCGAGGATCACCAGGACCACGATCCAGAGCGCGCCCCTGCGCCGCGGATTCCCCTCCCGAAGCGAGCGGACCGGAGTGGCTGCGGCGCGCGAGCGTGCCCTTTCCTCGTTGCGGTCCAGTTTCCGCTGTTCACGTTTGCTCAGGGGGAGCGGGCCGTCATCCCTGTCATCGTCGTCGAATCCGTAGGACGGGAGGACCGGCCTGGCGCGTGTTGGGACCGGCGTTGCAGGGCCCTGTGGTGCAGCTGCGGGGGCAGAAAACACAGTAGTGGGATTGCTGGGCCGCGAAATGACTTCGGTGGGGCGCCCCGATGGAATCCCGTCGCCGTGGATCGGCGCCAGCAGCTCGGTGTGGTTTCCCTGGCCTTCCTGCGCCGGTGGATGCGGGAGGCGCGAAGGCATCCGGGCCGGGGCAGGGGGTGCAGCAGCTCCGCTGTGGCCGGTGGCAGGACCGGCGGCAGCGGAAGCTGCGCCTGCCGCTGCTGCCGCCGCGACGGCTGCAGGGGGCTGCAGATCCAGTTCCGGGTCGGTGAGGTTGGTGCGGATATGACGCAGTTCCGCCAGCAGGGCATTGCCGTCCACGGGCCTTTGCTCGGGGTCGCCCGCAGTGCACCACTGCACAAGTTCGTCCACTTCCCCTGCGAGGCCGGGAACCAGCCCGGAAGGGGGACCTACAGTTGAATTGACGTGCTGGTAGGCCACCTGGATGGGGACCTCGCCGTCGAATGGCTGGCGTCCCGTCAGCATCTCGAACAGCATGATGCCCGTGGAGTAGATATCGCTTCGTGCGTCAGCCGGCTTGCCAAGAACCAGCTCCGGCGACAGGTATGCGACCGTGCCGATCAGAGCGCCCGTGCTGGTTGATGTGGTCACTGCGCGGGCGAGGCCGAAGTCACCGATCTTGATCCGTCCGTCGTCGGCGATCAGAACGTTCTCCGGCTTGACGTCGCGGTGGATCATGCCGGCAGCGTGGGCCGCCCCCAGTCCTTCCACCACCGGGTCGATGAGCGCCAGGGCGAGCCGGGGGGACAAGGCCCCCTTGCTGTTGATGACGTCGCGGAGGGTATGCCCCTTGATGTACTCCATCACGAGGTAGGCGGTGTCGCCGTCGTGCCCCTGGTCGAGGACGCCCACCACATGGGGGTGGGAGAGCTTCGCGGCGGCCCGGGCCTCGCGCGCCAGGCGGTCGAGGAAATTGCCGTCGTTGACCAGATGGGGATGCAGGACCTTCAGGGCGACATCGCGGTCCAGCCTCTGGTCGGTGGCCACGTAGACGGTGGACATGCCGCCCCGCGCCAACCTGGACTTCACCCGGTAGCGGTTGTCCACGAGCGACCCAACGAGACTGCCTAAAGCGTTTTCCTGCACTCTTCGATACTAAGTGCTGCACGGAAACGGGTCCGAATCAACGTAGGATCCGGACCCGTATCGTTATGCTCCCGGGCCCTGGTCTGGCCAGGCCCCGGAAGCCGCAGGGGCGTCAGCTGAAGTTCTTGCGGTGTGCCTTGATGGCCGCGACGTAGTGCTTGGTGTCGGTGTACATGCCGTGCTTGTTGACCGAGTACTGGCCCTGGTAATAGCCGGCGATGGCGTAATCCAGGCTCCTGCTGGTCCGGATCAGCTGCCGGATGATGGCCACCCCGGCGGTGGCGTTGTCGTACGGGTCAAGCAGGTTCAGCTTCCGGCCCACGAGGTCGGAGGCCCATTCACCGGAGGAGGGGATGACCTGCATGGTGCCGATGGCGTTGGCCGGCGACACTGCACGCTGGTTGAAGCCCGACTCCTGGTACGCGAAAGCCTGCGCCAGTGCGGGATCCACGCCCATCCGCCGTGCAGTGTCGGCCACGATGGACTGCATCTGCGCCAGCGACGGGACCGGTGAGGCGTTGAGCAGCGCCTTGTTCTTGTTGGCGGAGCTGACGACGGCGGCCGGGTAGGTGTAGCCGAGGAAGGAACTGGGCACCAGCGGCGTGACGCTGGACGCAGGCTGCACGGCGCTGGCCTTCCCGGGAATGACGAGCTTCTGGCCGGGGTAGATGGTGGTGGTGACCTTCAGCCGGTTCGCCGACAGGATGTCAGCAAGCCGCACGCCGTGCCTGGCCGCGATGCCGGACAAGGTGTCACCGGACTTGATGACGTAGGAGGCTGAACGGGTGGCGGACGGTGCTGCTGCCTTCGCCGGAGCCGCAGCAACGGCAGTGCCGGCCCCGAGCCGGATCTTCTGGCCCGGGTAGATGATCGATGTCACCTTCAACCCGTTCCAACTGAGTACCTGGGAAAGCCTCACACCGTGCCGCGCGGCGATGCCGCCCAGCGTGTCGCCGGACTTGACGGTGTAGGTCCGCGCAGCAGTGCTGGCCGGCGCGGCAGCGGTCCTGGCAGGGGCCGCCGCGGCCTTCAGCTTGATCCGCTGCCCCGGGTAGATGACGGAGTTGGATTTGAGGTTGTTGAGCTTGAGCACGGCCGACGTGCTGAGTCCGTACCGGTGCGCGATGCCGCTGACTGTGTCCCCGCGGACCACCGTGTGTGCTGTCGGCATGGCGCGGGTGGGTTGAAGACCGGACGGCAGCGCTGCCGGCACGGAGGCTGCGGGGATGATGCCCGCCTTGGCTGCTGCTGCCTGCGCCTCGATGGCGGCGGCGAGCGTCGCCGGGATCGTCTTGGTCCGGGCCTCGGCCGCTGCGGGCTGGGCGACCGCCAGGGAGGAAAGCATGACGGCAGGCAGCGTGGCCGTCGTGGCCGCGATCAAGGGCAGGCCCGGCCGGGCTGACTTGGTGGAGCGGGTCGTCGTCATGGGAAAGTCCTCTTCTCAGCGGCGAATGCTGTCGGTCATGCTCGTGGTACCAGTGTTACTGATGTTAATTGTGTTGCGAATGTTATCTATGTGAATCTCTCACGATTTTCCGGTTAGCACAAGAATTGGTTTCACCGCGAAAAGAGGACAGGTGGGAGTGTCGCCCGGCGAGATGGCCGCGGGCGCGGCGGTGGGCTGTTTCGACTAGGCTTGCGGGCTCCCGCCATGGCAACCTTGTCCCGTGAGTACTGTTGAAACCCTTGTAGGCGACTGGCTGCCCTTGCCCGATGTCGCCCAGTTGCTGGATGTGTCAATTACCAAAGTCCACGGGCTCCTTGACGAGCGCGCGCTGGTAGCGCTGCGGATCGGGGAACGCAAAATCCGCTCGGTGCCTGCGGCTTTCTTCCAGGACGGCCATGCAGTGGAAAGCCTCAAGGGCACAATCGCGGTGCTGGCAGACGCCGGTTTCTCTGACGAGGAGCTCATCGGCTGGCTTTTCACCCCTGATGAGTCGTTGCGCGGACGGCCCATCGACGCCCTCCGTGAAGGGCGCAAGACCGAAATCCGCCGCCGGGCGCAGCTGCTCGCCTGGTAGACACTGCAGGCGCAGACACGGCAGGCTGGGTTCGTGAATCCAGCCCGCCAAAAGGGCCGGGCCGGCCGATCAGGCGGCCCGGCTCACTGTCGCCTCGGCCAGCCGGCGCAATGCGGTTTTGGGAAGGTCGTCCAGCGGCAGCAGTTCGAGGGCTGCGTAGGCCGCCGCGCCGAACTCCTCGATCAGCACTTCCGTGGCCTGCAGCGCACCGCAGTCGGCGATGATGCGGCGGAGCTCGGCCACGTCTTCCTCGCCCAGCTCAGGACTGCCCAGCTTTGAGTCGATGAACGCGGACTCCTCGGGAGTGGCCAGGTCCAGGGCAAAGGCCACGAGAACAGTCCGCTTGCCCTCCCGGAGGTCGTCTCCCGCCGGCTTGCCGGTCGTGACGGGGTCGCCGAAAACGCCCAGGACGTCGTCGCGAAGCTGGAAGGCCTCGCCCAGGGGCAGTGCGAAGGCGGAGTAGCCCCGGAGCAGTTCGTCAGAAGCCCCGCCGAGCGCGCCGCCCAGGGCGAGCGGGTGTTCCGTCGAATACTTCGCTGATTTGAAACGGATGATCGACTGGGCGCGGCTGACTGCGCCGGCGCGGTCCCGCACCGGCCCCGCGACCTCCTCGAGGATATCCAGGTACTGGCCGGCCATGACTTCTGCGCGCATCAGGTTGAAGATCAGCCGTGCCCTGCTGCCGGAGGCCGCCGTTTCGCCGATGTCGGTGAAGGCTTCCTCGCTGAAGGACAGGCAGAGGTCGCCGGCCAGGATGGCCGCGGCGTGGCCGAAGCGTTCGCTGTCAAGTGCCCAGCCCTGGGCCTCGTGGAGTTGGCTGAACCGGCGGTGCACACTGGGTCCGCCCCGGCGGGTGTCCGACCGGTCGATGATGTCGTCATGGATCAGGGCCGCAGCCTGGAACAGTTCAAGGGCAGCGCCTGCCGTGACGATGTCCTTGGCAGAGGCGGGGCCGCCCGCGCCTCGCCATCCCCAGTAGCACATGAGGGCGCGCAGCCGCTTCCCGCCAGTGACCAGGTTGGAGATGGATCCCATGATCGGATCGATGTCCGGCGAGATGGCGGTCATGATCGAGTGCCGGGTTGTCAGGAAGTCGGTGAGCTTTCCCGCTACGGCGGCCACGAACTCCGCCTGCTCCACGCGAAGCTGCTCGGCCACCATCACTTGACGGACTCGGGCGCCACGTTGGCACCGATGGTGAAGGTGGAAACCCCGCCGGACTGGGGAACAGCGATGTTGACCGTCTCGTTTCCTGCGCGTACGAAGTCCTTGGATGCCACGCTGCCCACCGCATTGCCGGGAACAGGCTTGAAGCCCTGCGCTTCCAGCGCCTTGGTGTAATAGGCGACGACGGCGGCCGGCTTTGCCGACGTTGAGCCCACCAGGGCGGCGGTGGCCGGGGATGTTGATTTGTCGAAGCTGCTGGCCACCACTTTCGCCCCCGGCATCACGGGAAGCAGTTTGGCCGGGAAACCGGCAACCAGGGCACCCACAGTGGCCGAGGTGCCCGGTGAAACGCTCGGGCTGGCCGTTGCCGCGGCGGAGGCCGTGGCGGTTGCTGTGGCGGTTGCCGCGGGAGCCGGAGAAGTGGCCGATGCCGTGGCCGCGGGCGTTGCCGAACCGGGCGCCTGTGCCGTACACGCCGACGCCGACGCCACCACAGCCACTCCTACAGCGAGCAGCCCAAAGCGGGCAGGCGTGAGCGTTCCAATGACCTTCACAGGTGCGGTCCTCCTGGGTGTTGATGCCGGATTCAGCCTCCAGTTTAGTCAGGTGCAGGGCATAGGATTGCAGTTGTGGGGCCGGACGAGGAGAGAGAGCAAGCGGAAGCGCGGCTACGGGACCTTCGGCGGGCCAGCATCATGCACGTCGACATGGACGCGTTTTTTGTCTCCGTGGAACTGCGCGCCCGTCCTGATCTGCGGGGCCGGCCGGTCATCGTCGGCTTTCCCGCGGAGCGCTCTGTTGTGCTGTCAGCGTCCTATGAAGCGCGCAGGTTCGGCGTTAAATCGGCGATGCCCATGGCAGTCGCACGCCGGCTGTGTCCGCAGGCCACCATCATCGAGCCGCGGCACAAGCTGTACTACGAGGTGTCCGGCCAACTCATGGCCATTTTCGGATCCATCACGGAGCTCGTGGAGCCGCTCAGTGTGGACGAGGCCTTCCTGGACGTCGGCGGCGCCATCCGCCGGCTCGGTCCGCCGCTGGAAATCGGCCAGTTGATTCGGCAGAGGGTCGCCGGTGAGCTGGGCATCACAGCGTCTGTGGGCATCGCCGCCAGCAAGTTTGTGGCCAAGATCGCCTCGACCCGGTCCAAGCCGGACGGCCTATTGCTGATTCGGCCGGAAGAGACCGTGCCGTACCTTCACAGCCTCCCGGTCAATGCCCTGTGGGGCGTCGGCGGCAAGACGGCAGAGGTGCTGGCCCGGATGGGAATCCGCACCGTTGCTGACGTCGCTGCCACGCCGGTCTCCTCACTCAAGAAGGTGCTGGGCGCGACCGGCGAACACGTCCACCGGCTCTCCTGGGGTATCGACAGCCGGGCAGTCACCCCGGTGAGGGTGGAGAAAAGCATCGGAGCGGAGGAAACGTTCGCCGCCGACACCGCCGACGACGCACTGCTGCACCGCGAGCTGCTGCGGCTGTCCCACCGCACGGCCGAGCGGCTGCGCGCTTCCGGAATGGTAGCCAGGACCGTGGCCCTCAAGCTGCGGTACGCGGACTTCTCCACCGTCACGCGAAGCCGCACTGTCCACACGCCGCTGGACAGCGCACAGCTCATTTACGCGGTGGCCGTCCAGCTGCTGGAGTCGCTGGGGAGCCGGCCCCTGACGGTCCGGCTTGTGGGCGTCCGGGCGGAACAGCTGGAAACAGCCGCCCAGACCTCCCTGCAGTTGAGCCTGGACAGGCGCGATGACAACTGGCGGGCCGCTGAACAGGCCCTGGATAAAGTGGCGGAGAAGTTCGGCAGCAAGTCCGTGCTGCCGGCCCGGCTGCTCGAGCCGGGACGGGACAACTCGTGACGTGATTCCGCCGACACCGGCCCCGGCCGGGAAACCGCATTCTTGGCGGCCGGGCAGTGCGGGTTCAAGGCTTCAGGCACTCTTGCCCCCGTGAAGAGCGTCTTTCAGAACAGCGTCCAACAAACTATCCTTATAGATACAAAGATTTCGAACGTCTGGACATGTGTGGATCACCCGACCCGCCGCGTCAGTATGCTTGGATTCCTGGATTTGCCGTTGTTGGCAGGGGCGGGAACCTGAAGGGCATGCCGGTCGTTGACGGGGCAGGAACAACCGGTTCCGACCTGTCTGGACGTTGGCCTACTTAAGGAGGTCGTGATGCCGCTCTCGGAGCACGAACAGAAGCTGCTCGAGCAACTCGAGAGGCAACTGCATGAGGACGATCCCAAGTTCGCCAATTCCATGGGCTCGGATCCCGGCCGCAGCTGGTCCACCCGGCACATTGTAATTGGCGTACTGGCCACCCTGGCCGGGGTGCTGCTCCTCCTTGTGGGGGTTTCCCTTCAGAACATCTTCGTCGGGGTCCTCGGGTTTGTTGTCATGGGTGCCGGAGTTTACTTTGCCACGATGCGCAGCGTTGCGGCGGGGAAAGCAAAGGCCGGCGGACATGGCCGGAAGTCGAAGGGCAAAAGCTCCTTCATGAACAGCCTCGAAGAACGATGGGATGAAAGGCGCCGCGGGGAGCCCTGAGCACCCTCCACTTTCCGCCGCCTCCACTTCCCACCACCTGCGCCGCGCACCGCCCTCCACTTCGCACCACCGGGGTTAGCGCCGGATGGTGCCAGGTAAACCACGAATGACCCGCCACGGCGGGTCATTCCGCTTTAACCCGCGGTTCTAGGGCAGATCGGGCTGCCTTCGCCACTCGAGCGCAGCGGGACCGCCAGAGCCGGGGCCGGCTCCGCCGGAGAATTTCCCTCCACTTTCACCCCCGGACAAAGAACCGCGCCATTCCGCGGAAAATTGTTTCTCCAAGCAGTCGAGAAACACCCGTGCCGCGTTGACTGTGGGGAGAAGTGGAGTAAAGTGGAGCGCGTAAGAGGGTAGTGGCAGCGCGGGGGTTGTTCGGCTTCTGACGGCAGACGGGCGGTGGGGACGTGTTCCTTGGGACACACTCGCCGCGTCTTGACGAAAAGGGCAGGATCATTCTTCCCGCCAAGTTCCGTGAGGAGCTTGCCGGCGGACTTGTTCTCACGCGAGGCCAGGAGCGCTGCATCTACGTCTTCAGCGAGCAGGAATTCGCGAGGGTGCACGAGCAGATCCGGGAGGCTCCGATCTCCAACAAACAGGCTCGTGACTACATCCGGGTTTTTCTCTCTGGAGCCTCGGACGAGGTGCCTGACAAGCAGGGGCGCGTGACCATACCTCCCGCGCTCCGGGAGTACGCAGGGCTTGGCAGGGAGTTGGCCGTCATCGGGGCCGGCACCCGCGCCGAAATCTGGGACGCCCAGGCGTGGAATGCGTACCTGGCAGAGAAGGAAACCTCCTTCTCTGAAACCGACAACCCCATCGCCGGCATCCTTTAGCCGGCCCGGACCCGGATCCGTTTCTTGGACGAGATCTCCAGCCGCCCATCCTTCCGGCTACCTGGCTCACTTCCCCGGAGCCAGGCAGCCACCGGGATAGGCGCGGATGGGGATCTGGCTCAAGAACCGGCCTGGCCCATTGGCACCCCCAGCGCTCAAGGAAGGACGAAGGCGTGACAGAACCCGACCAGCCGAAGCCTACGTCCGAACGCCATGTACCGGTCCTGAAGGACCGGTGCATCAATCTTTTGGCGCCCGGATTCGAGGCAGCACGCCTGCGCGGTGAGACGCCGGTGGTCATCGATGCGACACTCGGCATGGGCGGGCACTCCGAAGCCATGCTCCAGCGCTTTCCCGACCTGCACCTCGTGGGAATCGACCGTGATGAAGAAGCCCTGGCACTGGCGGGGGAGCGGCTCGAGCCCTTCGCGGCCCGAACTGACCTGGTTCATGCCGTGTACGACGAAATCGCCGAGGTGCTTGAGGACCTCGGCATCGCCGAGGTCCACGGCATCCTGATGGACCTCGGGGTCTCGTCCCTCCAGCTCGACGAGCGTGAACGCGGTTTCGCCTATTCCTTTGACGCGCCGCTGGACATGCGGATGGACACCAGCCGCGGCCAGACGGCGGCGGACGTCGTCAACACTTACAGCGAAGAGGAACTGGTCAGGATCATCCGCAAGTGGGGTGAGGAAAAGTTCGCCGGACGCATTGCCAACAGGATCGTCAACGCCCGGGCAACCAAGCCGTTCACCACCACGGGGGAACTCGTCGAACAGATCCGGGCGGTGGTCCCGGCCGCGGCGGCCAAGTCCGGCGGACACCCGGCCAAACGCACCTTCCAGGCGCTGCGCATCGAAGTCAACGAGGAACTCGACGTCCTCGAGCGGGCCGTTCCGGCAGCGGTGGACGCCATAGCACTTGGCGGCCGGATCGTCGTGATGTCCTACCACTCCCTGGAGGACAAGATCGTCAAAAGCGTCTTCCAGGCCCGCTCCAAATCGTCGGCTCCACTTGGGTTCCCGGTGGAGCTTGAGGAACACAAAGCTGAACTCAAGACCCTGACCAAAGGCACCGAGGTGCCTACCGCCGTCGAGATCGCAGAGAATTCGCGTGCAGCATCAGCCCGGCTGCGCGCAGTGGAACGCATCAGAGCCAGGAGAGCAACATGAGCACCGCAGCTGCCAAGAACCTCGCCCTTCCAGCCGGCCCGGGCGTCCAAGGAACGGGTGACCACGCCGGACTCCCGGGTTCGCCCCGGAAGGCGCGCACTCCGCTCTCCCTGGTCCGCTCCGCACCGAAGAAGCGCCGCGCGCCCTTTGTTGTTCTCTGCTTCGGGATGCTTGCAGCGGCGCTGATCGCGGTGCTGGTGCTCAACATCTCCGTGTCCACAGCGCAATACCAGCTGGTCAAGCTCCGTGCCGAACAGACCCGGCTCACCAAAGAGAACCAGGACCTGACACAGCAGGTGCAAAACTTCGAGGCTCCCCAGAATCTGGCTGCCAAGGCCGCAGAATTGGGAATGGTCGCTTCCACCGGCAAGGGCCAGATCGACCTTTCCACGCTGACGGTCAGCGGGGATGCCAAGCCGGCAGTTAAGGGAGATTCGGCAGGAGCGGTTATCGCAGCCCCCGCCGTCCCGGGCCAGCTGAACGTGGTCCCGCCCGCCAGCTCGGGCGAGCCCTTGGCGAGCCGGGCCCCCGCTGCCGGTGACACGGCGGCTGCGCAGCCGGAAGCGAAGCCGGCCGCACCGGCGGCTGCCGCCAAGCCGGCAGCCCTGAACGGCGGTACCATTCCGGCGCCGGAGCAAAGGACGCCGGGACAGTAGGGCAGGAACAGGCGGCTGGCAGTCCGCATGGCAAGCAGTAGGGGATGAGCGTGGCGCAAGGCAAAGGCAAGGCAAGCAAGAAGAAAGTTGCTAACGCCACGAAGAGGCTCCGCCTCGGACTCAGCATCATGCTTGCCCTGCTGGTGGTCGTGGGCGGAAAGCTCTTCCTGGTGCAGGGACTGGACGTCGGCGGCATGGCTGAAGCAGCGTTGGACAACCGGCTGCGCCCCACCGTGCTGCCTGCCGAACGCGGCAGCATCCTGGACGCCAACGGAACGGTGCTGGCCAACAGCGTCATCCGCTACAACATCACTGTTGACCAGTCGGTCAACACCAAGACCGAATCCTTCAAACGGCTTGAGAAGGTGGACGGCAAGGACGAGCTGGTCACCGTGTCCCGCGACCAGGGAATCGCCGAGCTGGCAGCCGTCCTGGGCATGGACGTTGAGGACGTGCGTAAATCCGTCACCGGCACCAGGACGTACTACATTGTGGCCAAGGACCTCCGGCCCGACGTCGAAAACCGGGTTTCCGAACTGCAGATCCCGGGCATCTTCTCCGAGGGCACCAGCAAGCGCGTGTACCCGAACGGCTCAGTGGCCGGCGGCATCGTGGGCTTCCTGGAGAACGGAACCACCGGGCAGGCCGGTCTCGAACAGACCCAGGACGCGATTCTCCGCGGCACCCCGGGCAAACGCGTGTTCGAAATCGGCGCCGACGGACTCCGCATCCCCGTGGGCATTGATGAGCTGACGCCCGCGCAGGACGGCAAGGACGTTAAGCTCACCCTGAATTCGGACCTGCAGTACTTCGCCCAGCAGGCCATCCAGACCCAGACGGACAAGCTCAGCGCCGAGTGGGGGGTCATCATCGTCTCGGACGTGAAGACCGGCAACATCATCGCCATGGCCGACACCAACACGCCCGATCCCAATGACCCCGGCAAGGTGGCCGCCGAGGACCGTGGCGTCCGCTCCGTCACCGCCGCCTACGAGCCCGGTTCCGTGGAAAAGATGATCACCGCCGCCGCGGTTATCGAAGAAGGCAAAGCCAAACCCCTGGACACCTTCGTGATCCCGCCGTCCCTGGTGGTGGACGGCCAGCAGTTCGACGATTCCTTCTCCCATGGAACTGAGAAGCGGACCCTGGCGGGCATCCTGGGCTGGTCCATGAACACGGGCACAGTGATGGCGGGCCAACGCCTGACCAAGGACCAGCGCCATGACTGGCTGCAGAAATTCGGCATCGGCGAGGCACCGGAGATCGGCCTCCCGGCCGAGGCGAAGGGCATTCTGACCCCGGCCGACCAGTGGGACGGCCGGCAGCAGTACACGGTGCTGTTCGGGCAGGGGGTCTCGCAGTCGACGCTCCAGACCGTCCGCGCCTACCAGTCCATCGCCAACGACGGCGTGATGCTGCAGCCGAGGCTGATTGACAGCTACATCAGCCCCGACGGAACCGAGGAAAAAGTGCCGGCCAAGCCGTCCCGCAGGGTGGTCTCGGAGCAGACGGCACAGCAGGTCAGGGACATCCTTGAAAGTGCCGTGACCGAGGGCCAGATCAAGGAAGCCGCGATCGACGGCTACCGGGTGGGCGCCAAGACGGGTACTTCCCAATCGCCCTGCGACGACGGGACGGCTGGCTTCTGCGGATATACCGCCTCGATGGTGGGAATGGCACCGATGGACGATCCGCGGTTTATTGTTGAGGTGGTCCTGCAGCGTCCCAAGGGATCGATTTACGGGATCACCAACGGGCCCGTGTTCCGCTCGGTCATGGGCCAGGCACTGCGGACGTACAATGTTCCGCCGTCCAAGGGCACGCCCGTGAGGCTGCCCCAATACGCCAAATAACCCCAGTACGCCAAATAACCCCAGTACGCCAAATAACGGAGTACGCCACACCGGCAGTACGCCCAGTAACACCCGCAATGAGAGGCCGCGGTACACCTGAACAAACAGTTCCGGGGTGTCCGTTGGCCCACTAGCACCAACGGAGATTCAGTTGTCACAGCACCATGACCCCGGCACTGCCGACGCCCCGGAGGGGCAGGCATCCAGGAGCGGCTTCCGGCCCACGGCCGTCGCCGCCGTCGAGCTGGGAGTCATCGGCCAGTCAGTGGGTGTCGCGGTACCCGGCGCCGCCGAGTCCGTCCAGGTCACCGGCATCTCCCTTGACTCGCGGTCCGTCGAACGCGGCGACCTGTATGTTGCCCTGCCGGGGGCGTCCCGGCATGGCGCGGACTTCGCGTCGACGGCGATCGGGGCGGGTGCTGTCGCGGTGCTGACTGACGACGCCGGCGCGAAGCTTCTTGCTTTGGGGCACGACATCGCTGTCCCTGTGCTGGTGGTGGCGGAACCGCGCAGCGTGGTGGGCCGCCTGTCCCGCCTGATCTACCGCAGCCAGGACGCCGATCTGCAGGGCCCCACGATGTTCGGCGTGACCGGCACCAACGGCAAGACCACCACCACCTACTTCGTTAACGCACTGCTGCAGGCGATGGGAAAGAAGACCGGGCTCATCGGCACCATTGAGATCCTGGCCGGCGGGGACCCGATCCCCAGCCTCCTGACCACGCCGGAATCCACCGATGTCCATGCCCTGCTGGCCCTTATGCGGGAACGCGGGCTGGACGCCGCTTCCATGGAAGTCTCCTCGCATGCGGTGTCGTTCCGCCGGGTGGACGGCGTGGTTTTCGACGTCGTCGGTTTCACCAATCTCACCCAGGACCACCTGGACCTGCACGGGACCATGGAGGAATACTTCCGGACCAAAGCGGAACTGTTCACCGCCGAACGCGCCAGGGCCGCCGTCGTGACGGTCGACGACGAGTGGGGACGGCGGCTTGCCGCCGGCACAGAGCTTCCGGTCATCACTCTTGCGACCCTCCGGCCCGGTGGTCCGCCCGAACCGGACGAGGGCCCGGCGGCTGACTGGACGGTCGCGGACCCGAGGCCCCGCGGCCTCGGCACGGAATTCACCCTCCGCAGCCGGGACGGCATGGAACTGCGCGTCCATACAGGCCTGCCCGGCGTGTTCAACGTCTCCAACGCGGCGCTGGCCCTGACCATGGTGCTTGCCTCCGGTGCGGACCCCGCCGAAGTGCAGGCAGCCCTGGACGCCGCGGATCCCTTCACCGTGGCAGTTCCCGGCCGCATGCAGCTCGTGTCATCCCGGCCGGCCGCCGTCGTTGACTTCGCCCACAACACGGACGCACTGGCGCGCGCCCTCGAGGCTGTCCGGTCGCCCGAGCCCGCGTCCAGGGTGATCGTGGTTTTCGGCGCCACAGGCCAGCGCGACCAGGGCAAACGCCCTGCCATGGGTGCAACCGCCGCCCGGCTTGCCGACGTCGTGATCGTCAGCGATGACGACCCCCACGACGAGGACGCCGCCGCGATTCGCGCCGAGGTGCTGGTTGGCGCCACGGATGCCAAGGAGGCCGAGCAGCTGGACTGCAGGATCATGGAGGTTTTCCCCCGGGATGCTGCCATCCGGGAGGCCGTCAACCTGGCTGCTCCGGAGGACACCATCCTGATTGCGGGACGCGGACACGAAGTGTGGCAGGAGGTCAAGGGAGTGAACCTTGCCCTCGACGACAGGGTGGAACTACAGAACGCCTTGACGGCACGAGGATTCACCGTTCTCCAAGACGACGGGATAGAGTCCTAGACCGACATGATTGAACTAACTGCGGCGGAAATCGCCGAAATCACCAGCGGCCGCCTGCTTGCCGATCCCGGCGTTATTCCCGGATCCGTAGTGACCGACTCACGGGAGGCCGCTGCCGGCTCCCTGTACGTCGCCAAACCGGGCGAAACCGCGGACGGGCACAGCTTCGTGGGTGCGGCCTTTGACCGCGGCGCGGTGCTGGCCCTCACCGAACGCGAAATCAAGGACGACGCCGGCCGGACCTATCCGTCCATCGTTGTCGAGGACGCGGTGCTGGCCATGGGAGCCGTCGCGGCGGAAGCTGTCCGGCGGATCAGGAACCAGCGCGAGGCGGCCGGCGAACAGCTGACCGTCATCGGCATCACGGGCTCAGCCGGCAAGACCACCACGAAGGACCTGCTCGCAGGCATCCTGTCCGCCGAGGCGCCCACCGTTTCACCCCAGGGTTCCTACAACGGCGAGGTGGGCGTCCCCCTCACCGTGTTCCAGGCCGGTTTTGACACCCGGTTCCTGGTCATCGAGATGGGCGCCACCGGCATCGGGCATATCCGCTACCTGGCCGACATGGTCCGCCCGGAGATCGGCGTGGTGCTCGGTGTGGGAACAGCACACGCCGGGGAATTCGGCGGTGTGGAAAACATCGCCATCGCCAAGGGTGAACTTGTCGAGGCCCTGCCCGTTGAGGGCACCGCCGTACTGAACCTTGACGATCCCCGCGTTGCCGCCATGGCTGCCCGCACCACGGCGGCCGTGCTGGGCTTCTCGTCCCGGGACGCCGAGCCGGACGCTCCTGCCGTCCGGGCCGCCAACCTGGCCACCAACGCCTCCGGTAACCCGGAGTTCGACCTGGAAGTGCCGGGGGAGCCCACGGTCCGGGTCAGCAGCAAGCTGATCGGCGAACACCATGTGGCGAACCTCCTCGCCGCCGCGGCGGCCGCACATGCGGCGGGCGTTCCGGCGGACAGAATCGGTGCCTCCCTGAGTTCCCAGTCCGCGGCCAGCCGCTGGCGGATGGAGCGCACCGAACGGCCCGACGGCGTCACGGTCATCAACGACGCCTACAACGCCAATCCGGAATCCATGCGGGCTGCCCTCCGCACGCTGGCCGACCTCGGCCGCGGCCGCCGGACCTGGGCCGTGCTCGGGGCCATGCTCGAACTGGGCGAGGACTCCATCCGTGAGCACACCGCCGTCGGCACCCAGGTGGTGCGGCTGAACATCTCCCGCCTCCTGGTGGTGGGCCGCGAGGCCCGTTCGCTGTACGTTTCGGCAGTGCAGGAAGGGTCCTGGGGCGAGGAATGCATGTTCGCCGAAACCGCCGACGAAGCATACGAGCTGCTCCAGGAGCAGCTCGAACCCGGCGACCTGGTGCTCTTCAAGTCCTCCAACAGCGTGGGTCTGCGCCATTTGGGCGATCGGATAGCATTACCCCCACATGCCACCCCCACAACTGCCAATGAAGGGAGCGAGCTGCTGTGATTGCACTTCTGATCGGCGCTGGCCTGGCCCTGCTGCTGGCACTGGTGGGCACCCCGCTGTTCATCCGTCTGCTGGTCCACAAGAGCTATGGGCAGTTCATCCGCGACGACGGACCGACCTCGCACCATACCAAGCGCGGCACGCCCACCATGGGCGGCACCGTGGTGGTGGGCTCGGTGCTCCTGAGCTACGGCCTGACCCACCTCATCATGTGGCTCATGAACCCCCGGTCGCCCGGGCCGTCCGCCTCGGCGCTCCTGCTGCTGTTCCTGATGGTGGGCATGGGGCTGGTGGGCTTCCTCGACGACTTCATCAAGATCTCGCAGCAGCGCAGCCTGGGCCTGAACGCCAAGGCCAAGCTGATCCTGCAGGCGGCGGTGGGCATCATTTTTGCCGTCATGGCCCTCTACTTCCCGGACCCGGACGGGGTCACCCCGGCGTCCACCAAGATCTCTCTGGTCCGCGACATCCCGTGGCTCGACCTCGCCTTCGGCGGGACCGTGCTCGGCGCAATCCTCTTTGTGGTCTGGTCCAACCTGATCGTCACCGCGGCCACCAACGGCGTCAACCTCACCGACGGGCTGGACGGGCTCGCCGCCGGTGCCGCCATCATGGTGTTCGGCGCCTACACGCTCATCGGCATCTGGCAGAGCAACCAGGCCTGCGGCTCGCCACGCGAGGCCGGCAGCGGCTGCTACTCCGTCCGTGACCCGCTGGACCTTGCCCTGCTGGCGGCCATCATGAGCGCCGCGCTGGTGGGCTTCCTGTGGTGGAACACCTCGCCGGCAAAGATCTTCATGGGCGACACCGGCTCCCTCGCGATCGGCGGTGCCATCGCAGGGTTCGCCATCCTCTCCCGCACCGAACTGCTGCTCGCCTTCATCGGCGGCCTGTTCGTCCTCATCACGCTTTCCGTCATCATTCAGGTGGGCTACTTCAAAGTCACCAAGGGCAAGCGCTTCTTCAAGATGGCGCCGCTGCAGCACCACTTCGAACTCAAGGGCTGGGCGGAAGTCACCGTGGTTGTCCGGTTCTGGATCCTCGCCGGCCTGTTCGTCGCCGCGGGTCTTGGCATCTTCTACGCAGAATGGGTGGTCCTGCTGTGAACGTATCCCACACCGACGCAACCGCGCGCCTCAAAGACCTCGTCAGCTGGGACTCCGACTGGGCCGGACTGCGCGTTGTGGTCACAGGAATCGGCGTCTCGGGTTTCGCGGCCGCGGACACCCTGATTGAACTCGGCGCCCGCGTGGTGGTGGTCGACGGCGCCACCACGGAAACAGCGCAAGGCAAGGCGGACACTCTGCGCATCGTCGGCGCAGTTGACGTTCTCCTGGGGGAGGACGCCGTCCGCTCACTGCCCAAGATCGACGGCCAGAAGCCCGACCTCGTGGTCACCTCCCCGGGCTGGCGGCCCGACCAGGCACTGCTGGCGGCCGCCGCCCGCGCCCACATTCCGGTGTGGGGCGACGTCGAGCTGGCGTGGCGCCTGCGCGTCCGCGAGGGCCGGAAAACCGCCGACTGGCTAACCATCACCGGCACCAACGGCAAGACGACGACGGTCGGACTGACCGAGTCCATGCTGCGGGCTGCGGGCCTGAAGGCCATTGCGGTGGGCAACGTCGGCACGCCCATCCTCGACGCCCTGCGTGATCCGGTCGAGTACGACGTCTTCGCGGTGGAACTGTCCAGCTTCCAGCTGCACTGGTCCAGCTCCGTCTCGGCCGTGGCCAGCGTGTGCCTCAACGTCGCCGAGGACCACGTGGACTGGCACGGCTCTTACGAGTCCTATCTGGCCGACAAGGCCAAGATCTACGAAAACACGCAGAAGGCCTGCATCTACAACGACGAGCAGATCGAAACCGAACGCATGGTGGAGGACGCGGACGTCGTGGAGGGTTGCAGGGCTGTGGCCTTCACCACCGTCACGCCTGCGATCAGCATGCTTGGCGTCGTGGAGGGCCTGCTCGTGGACCGGGCCTTCATCGCCGAACGGAAGGACAGCGCCGTCGAACTGGCGTCGATGTCCGACCTCGGCCCCGTGGCCCCCCGCCATATGGTGGCCAACGCCCTGGCGGCGGCGGGCCTGGTTCGCGCCTACGGCGTCAGCCCCGAGCATGTGCGCGAGGGACTGCAGGCCTACATCCCGGGCAGCCATCGCATCCAGCCGGTCGCCAAACAGAACGGCGTCCTGTGGATCAACGATTCCAAGGCCACCAACCCGCATGCCGCCTCCGCGTCCTTGGCCGCCTTCGATCCGGTGGTATGGATCGCCGGTGGACTGTCCAAGGGTGTCAGCTACGACGACCTCGTCCGTGACCATGCCCGCCGCCTGAAGGCCGTGGTGCTGATCGGCAAGGACACGGGCTCACTGGAAGAGTCCCTGCAGCGACACGCACCGGATGTCCCCGTCATCCGGCCGGCGGCAGGCCACACTGAAATTGTGCAGTCAGCCGGAACCGGACATGACACCGCACCGGATTCAGCCGAAACCGGGGAGGCCGTGATGGCACGGGCCGTCGCATCGGCGGCACAGCTTGCCGCCCCGGGTGACACTGTGCTGATGGCGCCGGCTGCTGCATCCATGGATCAGTTCTCTTCCTACGCTCACCGTGGCGACGCCTTCATTGCAGCGGTCCGCGGGCTCGTGGAAGGGGAGGCCCGGACCGGCAAGGAGTAGGAATGGTCAGCACACCCACACGTCCCGCGGCCGCCCGGCAGCGGGTGGGGGCGACCGCCCGTGGGGCTGCACCGTCCACTCCTGCATCCGGGATTCCCGCGGCCGGCCGGCTGCGCCGGTGGTACCGGCGCTTCTGGTCCGCCCTCGAAGGAAACGGCAAGTCGCGCAACGGCTCCACGTACTACCTCATCCTGGGCACCACGCTGGCCCTGACCGCCATCGGCATCATGATGGTGCTCTCGGCCTCCAGCGTGGAGGCAATCGCCGCAGGGGAATCGCCCTACACGGCGGCCCTCAAGCAGGGCCTGTTCGCCGGGATCGGTACCTTCTGCATGTTCATGCTGTCCCGGATCAACGTGGTGTGGCTGAAGCGCCTCGCCTGGCTGGGCATCATCATCGCCTACGCGCTCCTGGGGCTCGTGCTGGTGATCGGCACCAGCGTGAACGGCAACAAGAACTGGATCGACATCGGCGGCTTCTTCACCCTGCAGCCTTCCGAAGCAGCCAAGCTGGCCCTGGCGCTGTGGATGGCCACCGTGCTGGCCAAGAAGGCATCGCTGCTGCACCAGTGGGGACACGCCGTCGTCCCCGTGGTACCCATAGCCGGCGGAATAATCGGGCTCGTCCTGGTCGGGAACGACCTCGGCACCGGCATGATCATCATGCTCATCACGGCCGCCGGCCTGTTCTTCGCCGGCGTGCGGCTCTACCTGTTCGGCTTCGCCGCCGTTGGGCTGGGGGCGGTCATAGCGTTCATGGCCATGACCAGCTCCAACCGGGTCTGCCGCATCACCTCGTGGTGGACAGGCCAGAGCTGCGGCGACGGCATCGACGCCAACTACCAGTCCACCAACGGCCTCTACGGCCTGGCGTCGGGCGGCTGGTTCGGCGTCGGGCTCGGCCAGAGCCGGCAGAAGTACAGCTGGATCCCCGAAGCGCACAACGACTTCATCTTTGCCATCATCGGCGAGGAGCTCGGGCTGGTGGGGACCGTCGTCGTACTGGTCCTTTTCGCCATCCTGGGCGCCGCCATCTACCGCGTGGTAGTGGCGCAGGAGGACCTGTTCCACCGGGTCCTGGCCGGCACCATCATGGTGTGGCTGCTGGGCCAGGGCACCGTCAACATGGCGGTGGTCACCGGCCTGATGCCGGTGATCGGTGTACCGCTGCCGTTCATCTCCTACGGCGGCTCGGCGCTGCTGATGTCGCTCTGCGCGATCGGCGTAGTGTTGTCACTGGCCCGCGAACAGATGGCCCCCAGCATCCGGCCCCGGAAACTGCTCGGCCCGTGGCGGAAGCCCGGGCGCAAGAAAAACCGTACGAAAGCGTAACCAGCACCTGATGAAAAACGAGTCCTTGTCCGTGGTCCTCGCCGGCGGCGGAACAGCAGGCCATATCAACCCCCTGCTGGCCATCGCCGCGGCCATCCGGGACGCCCGCCCCGACGCGCGGCTGCTCGCCGTCGGGACAGCCTCCGGCATGGAAACCAGGCTGGTTCCCGCCGCGGGCCTGGAACTGGCCACCATCGACCGCGTCCCGTTTCCACGGAAGCCTTCGGCAGACCTGCTCCGCCTTCCGGGCCGGCTCGCCGGCGCCGTCCGGCAGGCCGGCCGCATCCTCGACGACGCCAAAGCCGACGTCCTCGTGGGCGTTGGCGGCTACGTCTGCACCCCCATGTACCTCGCTGCCTGGCGGCGGAAAATCCCGATTGTCATCCATGAAGCCAACACCCGGCCGGGGCTGGCCAACCGGGTAGGCGCGCGGCTGAGCCGGCACGTTGCGGTGGCCTTCGCCGGCACGCCGCTGCGCCATGCCCGCCACGTGGGCATGCCCATGCGCCGGGAAGTCTCCGCCATGGTCAGGGCAACGGCACGCGACGGTGCCCTGCGCAGCCTGGACCTGCAGCCCAACAAGCCGGTGCTCATCGTGACCGGCGGCTCGTCCGGGGCCCAGAGCATCAACCGCACCGTTGCCGCCTCACTTGAGGCGCTGTCCCAGGCCGGCGTCCAGACCATCCACATCACCGGGCGCGGCAAGTCGGTGGCGGATGCAGACGGCAACACCCTGAGCGCTGACGGCTACCGGCAGCTCGAATACGTGGACGGCATGGAGACTGTCTACGCCGCGGCCGACCTGCTGCTCGCCCGCTCCGGCGCGGCCACCGTAAGCGAGGTTGCCGCCGTCGGCGTGCCGGCGGTGTTCGTGCCGCTGCCGATCGGCAACGGCGAGCAGGCGCTCAACGCCCGCGGACTGGTGGACGCCGGCGGCGCCCTGCTGGTGGCGGACCGGGATTTCACCCCGGAGTGGGTCCGCAGCAGCCTCATCCCGCTGCTGACTGACAGTTCCCGGCTCGCCACGATGGCGGCGAACGCGGAGAACCTCGGCATCCGCAATGCCGACCAGCTCATGGCCGACCTCGTACTGGAAGCGGTATCCAAATGACCACCAACGCAGCACCCAGCCAGGAATCACTGGGCCGCGTGCACTTCATCGGCATCGGGGGCGTCGGCATGTCGGCCGTCGCCAGGATCATGGTGGCGCGCGGGGTTCCCGTCAGCGGCTCGGACGCCAAGGACCTGCCGGTCATGCAGGAGCTCGCTGCGGCCGGTGCCCGGATCTGCGTGGGCTACGGCGCCGGCAACCTCGGTGATGCCCAGACGGTTGTGGCCGGCTCGGCGATCCGCGCCGACAACCCGGAACTCGAGGCCGCGCGCGCTGCCGGCCTGCCGGTGCTGCACCGCTCGGAAGCTTTGGCGGCCACCATGGGCGAAGACCTCGTGGTGACTGTGGCCGGTACCCACGGGAAGTCCACCACCACCTCCATGATCACCGTGCTGCTGCAGGGCGCGGGCCTGGACCCGTCGTTTGCGATCGGCGCCAACGTTCCGGCGCTCGGCGTCAACGCGGCGAACGGCAGCTCCCAAGTGTTCGTGGCCGAGGCGGACGAATCCGACGGTTCGTTCCTGAACTACCGCCCGCAGATCGCCGTCGTCACGAATGTCGAACCGGACCACCTGGACCATTACGGCACCGCCGAAGCCGTGTACGAATCGTTCGACCGGTTCACCGCGCTGCTGCCCGCCGACGGTGTGCTGGTGGCATGCGCGGACGACGCCGGCGCCCACGCCCTAGCCCTGCGCACCCGGGAGCGGGGCAACACCCGCGTTGTTCTGTACGGCACCTCCGAGGCAGCCGACCTCCGGCTCGACGACGGCGGCCCGGGCAGGGTGGCGGTTACGACGGCGGGCGGCCGGTTCCCGCTGGCGCTCCAGGTCCCGGGACGGCACAATGCGCTGAACGCTGCCGCTGCCATGGCGGTGGCACTGGAACTCGGTGTGGAGGCCCAGGCGGCCGCCTCTGCCCTCGCCAATTTCTCCGGCGCGTCGCGCCGGTTCGAATACAAGGGGGCGGGCCGGGGCGTGCGGGTGTATGACGACTACGCCCACCACCCCACGGAGGTGCGTGCGGCCCTGGCTGCGGCACGGTCCGTGGCGGGCGAGCACAAGGTGCACGTCCTTTTCCAGCCGCACCTGTTCTCCCGCACCCGCGAATTTGCCACCGAGTTCGCCGAGGCCCTGGGCGCCGCTGACACCGCCCTGGTGCTGGATATCTACCCGGCCCGCGAGGACCCCATCCCCGGCGTGACCAGCGCGCTTATCACCGGGCACCTGGGCGCCGGCGGCAGGCTGGTCGGAGCCGGCAATGAGGCAGTTGCCGCGGTGACTGCCGCTGCGCAGCCGGGCGACATCATCCTCACTGCAGGGGCCGGGGACGTCACCGCTTACGGGCCGCTCATCGTGGAGTCCCTCGGTGGCTAGCACCCGCCGCCCCACCTACCGTCCGGCCAAGCCGGCTGCCCGGGAAACCGAGCCAGCCCGGGGGACCGCGGCATCCCGGGAAGCCGGGGTGAAGCCCGACGGCGGGAACCCGGCCGTGATCACCGCATCCAAAGTGGTCCCGGAGGGAACGGCGCAGCAGGGCAGCGCACAGAAGGACGGCGCACAGAAGCTCAGCGCCCTGAAGGACCGTGCGCTGAAGGGCAGGACGCAGAAGGCTCCGACCAAGGGCAAAGCGCAGGACAATCCGGTCGGTGCGTCGCAGGACAACGTGCTGGCCTTTCCCGAGCCCCGGGGCCGGCGCATCAGGCGCAACATCATCGTGGCGGCCTGCGTCACGGCGGCCATTGTGGCGGGGATCATCGTCGCCGCCATCTACTCACCGGTACTTGCGGTCCGGAGCGTGAGCGTCACCGGCACAAAGCTGCTCAAGCCTGCGCAGGTTCAGGCCGCCCTCAAGCCGGTGCTGGGCACGCCGCTGCCCCAGGTCACCGATGCCGAAATCGGCTCGCTGCTGAAGCCGCTCGTCCAGATCAAGTCCGTCAGGACGCAGGCCCACCCGCCATCGGTCCTGGTGGTGCAGGTGCAGGAACGCGTTCCCGTCGCCCTCGTCAAGCGCGGCAAGGAGTATCTGCTCGTGGACGTTGATGGCGTGAAGCTCGGCGCCACCGCCGATCCCGCGTCGGTCAAGCTGCCGGTCATCGACGGCGGAGCCGGCACCATCGGCAAGGACCTGTTCCAGGCAACGGCCGAGGTCCTCGGTGCCCTTCCGGCCAACGTGCTCGCCAAGCTGTCGAATGCCTCCGCCAAATCTGTCGATGCAGTGGAGCTGAAGCTGCTCGACGGCCAGACGGTCATCTGGGGCAATGCGGGGGAGAAGGAGCTAAAGGCCCGGGTGCTGGAGGCGCTGCTCAAGGTGCCCGCCGACCCCGCAAACCCGGTCAGCACCTACGACGTGAGTGTGCCGCGGCATCCGGTGACCCGGTGATGCGACATGGTGATGCCCGTGTATTTCACGGGGATTAGGACGACACGCGGTGGCGGTTATTGAATGTAGCCAGCATAGGAAATAGCGTCACAGACGTGAGTTACTTGACATAACTATAACCTTCAAGTGGAGGGTTAAGGTTTAGGGCTTCAAGGCCCAGGGCTTCGGGCCCGACTCCATCAGTTTTCGCAATAGGACACTAACAAGGGACACGTAACGTGGCAGCTCCGCAGAATTACTTGGCCGTCATCAAGGTCGTCGGCATCGGCGGCGGTGGCGTGAACGCAGTCAACCGCATGATCGAGGTGGGTCTCCGCGGTGTCGAATTCATAGCAATCAACACCGATGCCCAGGCCCTCCTGATGAGCGACGCCGACGTTAAGCTCGACGTCGGACGGGAACTGACGCGCGGGCTGGGTGCCGGGGCCAATCCCGAGGTCGGCAAGCAGGCTGCCGAGGACCACGCCGACGAGATCGAGGAAGTCCTCCGCGGAGCGGACATGGTCTTCGTGACCGCAGGTGAGGGTGGCGGCACCGGAACCGGCGGTGCGCCGGTGGTTGCCCGCATTGCGCGCTCCCTTGGCGCCCTGACCATCGGTGTGGTCACCCGGCCGTTCACCTTTGAGGGCCGGCGCCGCGCCGGCTCCGCCGAGGCGGGCATCGATGCCCTGCGCGACGAGGTGGACACGCTGATCGTGATCCCCAACGACCGCCTGCTGTCCATCAGCGACCGCAACGTCTCCGTCCTGGACGCTTTCCGCTCCGCTGACCAGGTCCTGCTGTCCGGTGTCCAGGGCATCACGGACCTCATCACCACGCCCGGCCTGATCAACCTTGACTTCGCTGACGTGAAGTCCGTCATGCAGGGCGCCGGCTCAGCCCTGATGGGCATCGGTTCGGCCCGCGGTGAGGACCGCGCGGTCAAGGCCGCCGAACTCGCCATCGCCTCCCCGCTGCTGGAAGCTTCCATCGACGGTGCCCACGGTGTCCTGCTGTCCATCCAGGGCGGCTCCGACCTCGGCCTGTTCGAGATCAACGAGGCTGCGCGGCTGGTGCAGGAAGTGGCCCACCCGGAAGCCAACATCATCTTCGGCGCAGTCATCGACGACGCCCTGGGCGACGAAGCCCGCGTCACCGTGATCGCGGCCGGCTTCGACGACGTCAAGGCCACCTCGCCGTCCATGGACCAGTCGCAGCCGCAGGCTGCACCGCAGCGTCCGGCCGTTCCGGCGGCTGCGCCGCAGAGCCAGCCGTCCGCGGGCAGCCAGCAGGTCCACGTCCAGCCCGTGCATGCCGGTGTCGGTGCCGCCGGCCTGAGCAGCTGGGGCCAGCAGCGCCCGTCGGCTGTCCCCGCAGACTCGGGTTTCGACGTCGACCTTCCGTCGGTGGTGGAGCCGGACCTGACCGGCAGCCGCTCCGATGACCTCGACGTCCCCGATTTCCTGAAGTAGGACGCTGCCGGGCGGACACCCGCCCGGCAGTTACCCCTTTCCTGACCCTGACTGCCGGAGTTCCGATTTGTTTTTGTGGCGTGCTGAAGTGAAGCCCGGGGTGTCCGTGGCATTCACCGATACGGATGCCGGCAACCTCGCCCTGCATGTGGGTGACGACGCCGCTGCGGTCCTGCGCCGCAGGACCCGCCTTGAGGAAACCGCCGGCATCGCCCCGCGCAGGTTCCAGTACATGAACCAGGTCCACGGCAACCAAGTGTCCGTTGTCATTGAATCCGGTTCGACGACTGTACCCGGCGCGGCTTTCGAGTCCGGCACAGATGCCCCCACGGCGGACGCGCTGGTGTCGCTTGGCGACCCGCTCGCGGTGATGGTGGCAGACTGCATTCCGCTGGTCCTGGTGGGTACCGGCACATCCGGTCCCGTGCTGGCTGCCGTCCATGCCGGGCGCCCCGGTTTGTTCTCCGGAGTCATCCCGGCGGCGGTCGGGGAAATGCGCGCCGCCGGAGCAACAGACGTCCGGGCCTGGCTGGGCCCGTCCGTCTGCGGAAGCTGCTACGAGGTGCCCGCAGAACTCCGTGACCAGGTCTCCGCCGTCCTTCCGTCGGCACGGTCCACCACCTCGTGGGGAACGCCGGCGCTCGACCTGCCCGCCGGCGCCGTCAGTCAGCTCGATGCCCTCGGGGTGCCCGTTGAATACCGCGGACCCTGCACGCTGGAAAATGACACCCTGTTTTCGTACCGCCGTGACTCCCGGTCCGGACGGTTCGCCGGACTGGTGTGGGCCCATGACTGATAAGCCGGAACAGGGCGACGCCCGGATGGTACAGCTGCGGGAGCGCCTGGAGGCCGTCCAGCAGCGGATCGCACGTGCGGCCGCCGCGTCCGGGCGCGAGGACAACCCGCCGCGTCTGATCGTGGTCAGCAAGTTCCACCCGGCGGAGGATGTCCGCCGGCTGGCATCGCTCGGCGTGCGGGATTTCGGTGAAAACCGGGATCAGGAGGCGTCCGCCAAGGCCGAGGAACTCGAGGCCCTGGGTCTCACCTGGCATTTCGTGGGCCAGCTCCAGAGCAAGAAGTCCAAGACGGTGGTCCGCTACGCCTCTGCTGTCCATTCGGTGGACCGGGCCCAGCTCGTGACGGCCCTGGAAAAGGCCATGGCGGCCCAGCAGGAGCAGACTGGCCGCGGCAGCCTGGACTGTTTCATCCAGGTCAGCCTGGACGACGACGCCGGAGCCCACCGCGGCGGGGCGGCCCCCGCCGAGGTGCCGCAACTGGCGGAGCAGCTCGAAGCCGCAGCAGGCCTCCGGCTGGCCGGTCTCATGGCCGTGGCCCCTCTGGGGGCGGATCCCGACCAGGCCTTTGAGAAACTGCTGGGCATTTCCACCAGCCTGCAGCGGGACTTCCCCGGCGCCACGGGGATTTCGGCCGGCATGAGCCAGGACCTGGAAGCTGCTGTCCGATTCGGTGCGACACACCTCCGAATTGGCTCAGATATTCTCGGTTCGCGCCCGGCGGTGCGGTAGCGTCTCTCGTATTGGAAGTGAATGGCGGGGATTCCAATGCTGTCTTGACTTTTGGGCGGCCCGCTTCCGGACACGATTAGGAGTCGACCATGGCTGGCGCTCTGCGCAAGACAATGATCTATCTTGGGCTCGCCGACGGCGATGAACACTACGAGTCTGAGCTTTCCACCCAGCACAAGGATGAGGACAACTCAATGGAGCATGACCGTGAAGAGCGCCGCGCACCGGCGCCGCTCCGAGAGGTCACCCGTGAAGCGCCGCCAGCTGCCGAAGAGGAATACCGCGCACCCGTGACACCCATTAAGCGTGCGGCGTCGAGCCGCGAAGAGACCACCGGACTGCGGCAGATCACCACGATCCACCCGCGCTCCTACAACGACGCCAAGCTCATCGGCGAAAGCTTCCGCGACGGCATCCCTGTGATCATGAACGTGACGGACATGGGGGAAGCGGACGCAAAGCGGCTGGTCGACTTTTCCGCCGGACTTGTCTTCGGTCTGCGCGGAAGCATCGAGCGCGTGACGAACAAGGTTTTCCTGCTGTCGCCGTCGTATGTTGAAGTCATCGGAGATGACAAGAAGGCCAGCGACGCCACCGCAAGTTTCTTCAACCAAAGCTGAAAAACGGCTCTCCGGATGCCAGGCAGGGACGCACCTGCCTGGCATCCGTGCTGAAATAGGGGAGCAGTAAAATCTGCCAAGAATCCCAGGGCACCGAGGTGTCCGTGATGAACATGGAGACAATGGGTTAGCTCATGGGAATACTTTTCGGGCTCGTCTACATCGTCCTGCTGTTCATTTTCGTCGCTTTGATTGTCCGCCTCGTCTATGACTGGGTCCAGATGTTCGCGCGGGAATGGCGCCCCCGGGGGGTAGCATTGGTGGCGGCTCACGCGGTCTACTCGGTGACCGATCCGCCGCTGAAGGTCCTGCGGCGCCTGATCCCGCCGCTGCGGCTGGGCGGCGTGTCGCTGGACCTCGGGTTCCTGGTGCTGTTCATCGGCCTCAGCATTGCCATGGGGATCACCAAGTCACTTGCATAACTTCATATCAGCTTGCAGCGCCGGGGCCGTTCCGCAAGGATGCCCGGGAGCATAAGAACCTTTTGTTCGACGCCACGGTGTTGAATTAGAGGAACCAGACCATATTTAGGTACCGTAGTTTTGACGGCCGGAAGGCCTCCTGACGAACTAGACCAACGAGGTGACCAGATGGCTTTGACGCCAGAAGACGTTGTCAACAAGCGCTTTCAGCCGACCAAGTTCCGCGAAGGCTATGACCAGGACGAAGTTGACGACTTCCTGGACGAGATCGTCGTCGAACTGCGGCGCCTGAACCAGGAGAACGAAGAACTCCGCAAGAAGCTCGCCGAAGGCGGCTCCGGATCGCCGGCTGCCACCTCTGCCGTCGCCCCCGTCGTTGAGAAGGTCCCCGCCCCGTCCAAGTCCGAAAAGGACGAGGCACGCGCGAAGGCCGAAGCCGAGGCCAAGGCTGCTGAAGCTGCCAAGAAGAAGGAAGCCGAGCAGGCCGCACCGGTTGCAGCGCAGGCACCCGCCGTCACCAGCACCAACGTCTCCGAGTCCGCTGCCGGCCTGCTGGCCATGGCGCAGCAGATGCACGACCGCCACGTGGCCGAGGGCCAGCAGCAGCGCGACAAGATCATCGCCGAGGCCCAGATCGAAGCCAGCAGCCTGGTCAACGACGCGCAGGAGAAGTCCCGCAAGATCCTCGGCGCGCTGGAGCAGCAGCGCTCGGTCCTCGAGCGCAAGGTGGAGCAGCTGCGCGGCTTCGAGCGCGACTACCGCTCACGCCTGAAGGCCTACATCGAAGGCCAGCTGCGCGACCTCGACGCCCGCGGTTCCGTTGCCGCCCCTGAGGTTGGCGAAAGCAGCAGCGCTGCCGTTTAGCACGTATTCTGAAGGCCGGTGGCTGAGGATTCCTCGGCCACCGGCTTTTGTGATTAACGACGGTCCCCGAATGAAAGCACCATGACTGACGACCTTGCCGCTGACGCAGCGCACCCAGCCTCATCATCACCGCGGCCCCGGCGCGGCGTCCTGCTGTCCCTGTTCGCGGGGCTGGCCGTGTTTGCCTACGTCTTCGACCAGCTCACCAAGCTGTGGGTGACCAGCACCATGGTGGAGGGCGAGCGGATCCCGGTGCTGCCCCCGCTGCTGCACTGGTACTACATCCGGAACTCCGGCGCCGCCTTCTCCATCGGCGAGAACGTGACCTGGGTGTTCTCGATCATCATGGTGGTGGTCGCCGTCGCCATCCTGTTCCAGCTTCGAAAGCTCGGGTCAGTGTGGTGGGCGCTGGCGCTGGGGCTGCTGTTCGGCGGCGCCCTGGGCAACCTGACAGACCGGCTTTTCCGGGAGCCGTCATTTGGCATGGGGCACGTGGTGGACTTTATCCAGCTGCCCAACTTTGCGATCTTCAACATCGCCGATTCGGCCGTTGTCTCGTCGGTGGTCATCATCTGCCTGCTGACCCTGCGGGGGATAGCCCTTGACGGTTCCCGCCACAGTGTCGCCAAACGTGAAGGCGGCGACGATGTCTGAGCGGCTCGTCGTGCCCGAGGAGCTGGACGGCAGCCGCGTCGACGCGGGGCTGGCCAAGCTGATGGGACTGTCGCGCTCGTCCGCCGCCACCCTGATCGCCGAAGGCAACGTGACCAGCGGCGGCAAACCCGTGGGAAAGTCAGCCAAACTCGCCTCCGGAACGGTACTGGATGTGACGGTTCCCGAGCGCCGGGATCCCCTTGAAGTCGTGGAGGAAGTTGTGGAAGGCCTGAAGATCCTGCTGGATGACGACGACTTCGTGGTGGTCGACAAGCCGGTGGGCGTCGCGGCGCATCCGTCGCCAGGCTGGGTGGGCCCCACCGTGGTGGGCGGTCTCGCCGGCGCCGGTTACCGCATCTCCACGTCCGGCGCCACGGAACGCGCCGGCATCGTTCACCGCCTCGACGTCGGGACCTCCGGGGTCATGGTGGTGGCCAAGACAGAACCCGCCTACACCGCCCTCAAGCGGGCGTTCAAGGAACGCACCGTGGACAAGGTCTACCATGCTGTGGTCCAGGGCCTGCCGGATCCGCTGCAGGGCACCATCGACGCGCCGATCGGCCGGCACCCCGGGCACGACTGGCGCTTCGCCGTCATCGAGGACGGCCGGCCCTCCGTAACCCACTACGAGGTCCTCGAGGCGTTCGGCAAGGCAACCCTGGTGGAGGTGCACCTGGAAACCGGCAGGACCCACCAGATCCGCGTCCACTTCGCCGCCCTCCGCCACCCCTGCGCCGGCGACCTCACGTATGGGGCCGATCCCCGCCTTGCCGCCACCCTGGGGCTCACCCGGCAGTGGCTGCATGCCCGCCAGCTGGGCTTTGACCACCCGCGCACCGGGGAGCGCATCACCGTGACCAGCGAATACCCCGAGGATCTCGCCTACGCGCTGGACGTCCTGGAGTCGGGCAAGGCCTGAACCGGCGGCACGCCGGCATTAAGTGTCAGGGGGTCGGCACTAGAATGGTCCGGTGACTTCCAGCAATGACTCGTTCGTACATCTCCACACCCACACCGAGTACTCCATGCTGGACGGCGCCGCCCGGCTGGGCGAGCTGTTCGACGAAACCGAGCGGCTGGGAATGCCCGCGCTGGCCACCACCGACCATGGCTACCTATTCGGCGCCTTCGACTTCTGGAAGAAAGCCACGGACAAGGGCATCAGGCCCATCATCGGGGTCGAAGCCTATGTGACGCCCGGAACGGCCCGGGGGGACAAGAGCCGCGTCCGCTGGGGCGACGAGAGCCAGCGGAAGGACGACGTCTCCGGCGGCGGTTCCTACACGCACATGACCCTGCTGAGCTACAACAATGTGGGCATGCGGAACCTTTTCCGTGCCTCGTCGATCGCTTCCCTGGATTCGGTCTTCGGCAAGTGGCCCCGCCTGGACCGCGAGCTGCTCAACACCTACTCGGAAGGGCTCATCGCCACCACCGGCTGCCCCTCCGGCGAAATCCAGACCCGGCTCCGCCTGGGGCAGTACCGAGAAGCACTGGAAGCCGCTGCCGAATTCCGGGACATCTTCGGCGCGGAAAACTACTTCTGCGAACTGATGGACCACGGGCTGGACATTGAGCGCCGCGTCACGGGCGACCTCCTGCGGCTGGCCAAGGAACTCAACCTCCCGCTCGTGGCCACCAATGACCTCCACTACACGCACGAACACGACGCCAAGGCACACGAGGCACTGCTGGCCATCCAGTCCGGTTCCACCCTCCTGGAGCCCACCTACGACAACGGCGGCTCCCGGTTCGCGTTCTCCGGCAGCGGCTACTACCTGAAGTCGCCGCAGGAAATGCGTGAACTGTTCCGCGACCACCCGGAAGCATGCGACAACACGCTCCTGATCGCTGAGCGGTGCGAGGTCTCCTTCAACACCGGCGCCAACTACATGCCGCGCTTCCCCTGCCCGGAGGGCGAAGACGAAACGTCCTGGCTGGTCAAGGAAGTGGACAAGGGCCTCCGTTACCGATATCCCAAGGGCATCCCGGACAACGTCCGGAAGCAGGCAGACTACGAGCTTGGCGTCATCACCTCCATGGGGTTCCCCGGATACTTCCTCGTGGTGGCCGACTTCATCAACTGGGCCAAGAACAACGGCATCCGTGTGGGTCCGGGCCGTGGCTCGGGTGCGGGTTCCATGGTGGCCTACGCCATGCGCATCACCGACCTCGACCCCCTGCAGCACGGCCTGATCTTCGAGCGGTTCCTGAACCCTGACCGCGTCTCCATGCCCGACTTCGACGTCGACTTCGATGACCGGCGCCGCCCTGAGGTCATCGATTATGTGACCCGCAAGTACGGCGACGAGCGCGTGGCCATGATCGTCACGTACGGCACCATCAAGACCAAGCAGGCGCTGAAGGACTCCTCACGCGTGCTCGGCTACCCCTTCAGCATGGGCGAGCAGCTGACCAAGGCACTGCCCCCGGCTGTGATGGCCAAGGACATTCCGCTCGCCGACATCCAGAACAAGGATGCCAAGCGCTACAGCGAGGCAGGGGACTTCCGCCAGCTGATCAGCACCGATCCCGAGGCCGCCAAGGTATTCGAGACGGCGCTCGGCATCGAGGGCCTGAAACGTCAGTGGGGCGTGCACGCTGCCGGTGTCATCATGTCCTCGGACCCCATCATCGACGTCATCCCGATCATGCGCCGCTTCCAGGACGGCCAGGTCATCACGCAGTTCGATTACCCGACGTCCGAGGGCCTCGGCCTGATCAAGATGGACTTCCTGGGGCTGCGGAACCTCACGATCATTTCCGACGCACTGGAAAACATCAAGATGAACCGCGGCATCGAGCTGGACCTCGAAACCCTTGAGCTGGATGACGCAGCTTCCTATGAGCTGCTTGCCCGCGGTGACACGCTGGGCGTGTTCCAGCTCGACGGCGGGCCCATGCGCTCCCTCCTGAAGCTGATGAAGCCTGACAACTTCGAGGACATTTCCGCGGTGCTGGCGCTGTACCGGCCCGGCCCCATGGGTGCCAACGCCCACACCGACTACGCGCTGCGCAAGAACAAGATCCAGGAAGTCGTCCCGATCCATCCGGAGCTGGCCGAACCGCTGGAGGACATCCTCGGCGGCACGTTCGGACTGATCGTGTACCAGGAGCAGGTTATGGCCGTGGCGCAGAAGCTCGCCGGCTATTCCCTGGGCCAGGCAGACATTCTGCGCCGCGCGATGGGCAAGAAGAAGAAGTCAGAACTGGACAAGCAGTTTGCCGGCTTCTCCCAGGGCATGCAGGACAACGGCTACTCCATGGAAGCCGTGAAGACCCTGTGGGACATCCTGCTGCCCTTCTCCGACTACGCGTTCAACAAGGCCCACTCGGCCGCCTACGGTGTGATCTCCTACTGGACCGCCTATTTGAAGGCGCACTACGCCCCGGAGTACATGGCCGCGCTGCTGACCTCGGTGGGCGACGACAAGGACAAGTCCGCCATCTACCTCAACGAATGCCGCCGCATGGGCATCACCGTGCTGCCGCCGGACGTCAACGAGTCGGCCCTGAACTTCACCCCGGTCGGGGAGGATATCCGCTTCGGCATGGGCGCCATCCGCAACGTCGGCGTCAACGTCGTCGAAGCCATGGTGGCCGCCCGCGAAAAGGAGGGCGCCTACACCTCCTTCAAGGATTACCTCATGAAGGTTCCGGCGGTGGTGTGCAACAAGCGCACCATCGAATCCCTGATCAAGGCCGGGGCCTTTGACTCGCTGGGCCACCACCGCCGGGCGCTGGCCATGGTCCATGAAGAAGCGATTGATTCGGTCATCACGCTCAAGCGCAATGAGGCCATCGGCCAGTTCGACCTCTTCGCCGGCTTCGATGAGGCCGAGTCCGAATCGTCCCTCAGCATCGAAATTCCCGAACTGCCGGAATGGGAGAAGAAGGACAAACTCGCGTTTGAGCGCGACATGCTGGGCCTGTACGTTTCGGACCATCCGCTGCAGGGCCTGGAAGGGGTCCTCAGCCAGCACGCCGACCAGTCCATCACCTCGATCATCGCAGAGGACGGGCCGCACGACGGCGCCATCGTCACCATCGCGGGCATGATCACCTCACTGAGCCGCCGGATCGCGAAGGCCAGCGGCAACGCCTATGCGCGGGCTGAGATCGAGGACCTCGGCGGTTCCATGGAGGTCATGTTCTTCGGCCAGGTCTACGGCCCGATCGCTTCGGTGCTCGCCGAAGACCTGATTGTGGTGGTCAAGGGCCGTCTGCAGCGGCGCGACGACGGAGCCGTGACCCTGAACTGCATGGAGCTCTCGGTCCCCGACCTCAGCCAGGGCACCAACGGGCCGCTGGTGATCACCATGCCCACCCACAAGGCCACCGAGGCGGTGGTCACGGAGCTGGGGGACGTGCTGCGCAACCACCGGGGCAACTCAGAGGTCCGCGTGAACCTGCAGGGCGACAGCCGCATCGAGGTCATGGCCCTGCCCGTGCACCTCAGGGTGAACCCGAACCCCTCGCTGTTCGGTGACCTCAAGGTGCTGCTGGGCCCGGCCTGCCTGGATGCCTAACAGTCCCAGGGACGCCTAGATCTCGTAGTCGAGCGGAACCGGCTGGCCGTAGGTTCCCGAGTGGTACAGCAGCGGCGAGCCGTCCTCGCCCACCTGTCCTTCCACCACCTCGACCACTACAACGGCGTTGTTCTCGAAGGACAGCCGCATCTGGATCTTGCCGATCAGCCAGCCGGCGACGTCCTTGAGCACTGGCACGTCGTAAGGGCCGTGGGCCCAATGGTCGCCGGCGAACCGTTCCTTCGTGCGGGCGAAACGGTCGGCCAGCTCCTGGTTCTCCAGGCCCAGCATGTGCACACCGATGTACGTGGTGTTGGCCACGGCCGGCCAGGAACTGGAACTGCGCGCCATGTTGAAGGTGAAGCGCGGCGGCTTGGCGGACAGCGAGGCAACGGAGGTTGCCGTGAAGCCGTACGGGACGCCGTCGTAGTTCACCGTGATGATGGCGACGCCTGCCGCGTGCCGGCGGAACATCTCTTTGAAGGTGCCTTCGAACGCGACATCATCTGACGTCATGAAATCGATCTCCCTGCCTCATCCGTGTCGATTGTGCCTCTACTACAAGACTATTGGGCTTCGGGCCCGATGGGGCACTCCGGCGCCTGGCAGCATATGTGGCGGCCACCCGGCCAGCAATTGGGGGCCACATTTGTTAGCGTTTCTTCATGACCCAGCCTGCACGCCCTCCGGTCCGCACCTCCGAGGAGGCCCGGGCCGCCCGCCGGCGTCCCCGCCGGGACTGGGTGTGGGTGGCAGGAATCATCGCCGCCGGTGTTCCGGCCGGGCTCCTGTGGTGGGTTCTGGCACCGGGCGGGCAGAACCTCATTTCAGGAAACGCCGCGCTGGCTTCCGGGACCAACACCCAGGGCTGGCTGCCCCGGGACCTGGTGCTCGCCGGATTGTTTGTCCTCGCGGGCTGCCTGGTGGCTGTGCTGCTTTCCGGACGGGGTGACGGCGGGACGCGGCGGCTGCTGCTGCTCTCCGTCGCTGCCAGTGCCGCGGCAGCTGTCCTGGCCTGGCAGACGGGTGTGTTGGCAGGGGGGTGGCTGGGCGGTCCGCAGGACACCTCGGCCAATGCCAGTGTTGCGTTCTCGCTGCGGTCCCTGACGGTCCTCGTCCTGTGGCCTGCGGCCGTGGCCGCCGGCTTCTTCGTCCTGCGCATCATCGCCCTGCTGCGCTCCTCCGCGGACCACGACGCGGACGACGCCCGCACGTGGCAGTAAACGTCCAGCGTCAGCAGGGCGGTAACAACGGCATGGGCAGCGGCCGCGGCGCGTAAAATGAACCGGTGACCACTTCTCCGGACAGCCCCGCAACCGCAAATTCCCAGGGACGCCAGAACACGCCTGCCGTCGATTTCCGCACTGTTGACCTGCGCGGGCGGACCCTCAGCCTGGCCGAGCTCCGCGAGGCAGTGCCCCGGGCACGGCAGCAGACAGTCGCGGACGCCGAGGAGAAGGTCACCGACATCATCACCGCCGTCCGCCAGCGCGGCTTTGCCGCCCTTGCGGACTTCGCCCGGACCTTCGACGGCGTCGAGCAGGCCCACCCGCGGGTTCCGGCAGAGGCCCTCCAGTCAGCTCTGGACGGCCTGGACCCGGATGTGCGTTCGGCCCTTGAAGAATCCATCAGCCGCGCCCGGCGCTTCGCGGACGGACAGCGTCCGGCCGACGTCGACATCTCCCTTGGCGACGGGGCAGTGGTGAGCCAGAAGTGGGTGCCTGTGGCGCGCGTGGGCCTCTACGTTCCCGGCGGCCTGGCGGTCTACCCGTCCTCAGTGATCATGAACGTGGTTCCCGCGCTGGCCGCAGGCGTGGACTCGATCGCACTCGCTTCGCCGCCGCAGAAGGACTTCGGCGGTCTTCCGCACCCCACCATCCTTGCCGCTGCGGCGCTGCTGGGGATCGGCGAGGTGTACGCGATCGGCGGCGCGCAGGCCATCGCTGCCTTCGCCTACGGGGTGCCCGGCGGGGCCGGCGCCCCCGCCCTGGAACCGGTCGACGTCGTGACCGGGCCGGGGAACATCTTCGTGGCCACGGCCAAGCGCCTCGTCAAGGGCGTGGTGGGGATCGACTCCGAGGCCGGCACCACCGAAATCGCCATCCTCGCGGATTCCACCGCCCGGCCCGCGTTCGTCGCCGCGGACCTGATCAGCCAGGCCGAGCACGATCCCAAGGCCGCCTCGGTCCTGATTACGGATTCCCCCCAGCTCGCCGCGGATGTCCGTGAGGAGCTGGAACTGCAGGCGGCATCCACCAAACACAGCCAGCGGGTCCGCGAGGCGCTGTCCGGCCCGCAGTCCGGCGTCGTGCTCGTCGACGACCTCGGGCAGGGCATCGCGGCCTGCGACGCCTACGCGGCCGAGCACCTGGAAATCATGACCGCGGATGCGCCCGCCGTGGCGGCCCGGATCAGGAATGCGGGTGCCATCTTCGTCGGCGACTACAGCCCTGTCAGCCTGGGCGACTACTGCGCCGGCTCCAACCATGTGCTTCCCACCAGCGGCACGGCAGCTTTCTCGTCTGGACTGAACGTCACCACGTTCCTCCGTGCCATCCAGGTCATCAACTACTCCGAGGCGGCGCTTGGGCAGGTCAGCGGCCACATCGTCAGCCTGTCCGGCGCGGAGGACCTGCCGGCGCACGGCGACGCGGTCACCGTACGCTTTCAGGCGGCCCGCTGACCACCGCCTGTCTGCGGCCTCCGGCCGTCCCCGCTGACCACTACATGTAGTGCCGGCCCACTACATGTAGTAATTACAGGCTTGTTATTCTTGCAGGTGCAGCCGTAAACTGGTGGCGGGAGCGTGTACTGTCATGCGCCTGATGCCATGCGCCTGATGTCATGCGTCGAATGCCACGCGTCTACCATTACGCGTCTATCATCACCAGGGGAGGAGCAGCGTGTACTGTCCGTTCTGCCGCAACCCTGATTCGCGCGTGGTGGACAGCCGGATGGCCGACGACGGCTCTGCCATCCGCCGTCGCCGGCAGTGCCCCGAGTGTGGCCGCCGCTTCACCACCGTGGAAACCACCAGCCTGTCTGTGATCAAACGGTCCGGCGTGGGCGAGCCCTTCAGCCGCAGCAAGGTGATCAACGGCGTCCGCAAGGCCTGCCAGGGCCGGCCGGTCAGCGAGGACGACCTCGCCATGCTGGCGCAGGAGGTCGAAGAGAACATCCGGGCCTCCGGTGCGGCCGAAATCGACGCCCACGAGGTTGGCCTGATCATCCTGGGCCCCCTTCAGAAGCTGGACAAGGTGGCGTACCTCCGGTTCGCCAGCGTCTACCAGGCTTTTGAATCCCTGGAGGACTTCGAATCAGCCATTGCGTTGCTCCGGCACGAGTCCGACGCCGAGACCAAAGAAACGCCCGCGGCGGACAGCAAGTCCCCCGAATCCCAAGGCGCCGGGGGCGGGGACTCCGGCGTCAAGAGCCAGGACGCAAAAAACGCCCCGGCGAAGAGCGCCGTGAAGAACGCGGCAGCAAAGAACACCGCGAAGAGCGCGCTCTAAAGTCTCCGGTGGCGGCAGCGGAGGGGAAGCCGCAGCCGCCACCGGCTCCAGTGCCGCAATGCCTTGTGCGGCAGAAGCATTAAGCGGCAGAAGCATAAAGCTCCAGAAGCACCCGACCGGATTATGGTCGGGTGCTTTCGCCGTCCCGGCTGCCTTTTCATCAAGAGCAAACCGGGGCACCACTCCACAGCTGAGGAACAGCAGCCAGTTGATCTAATGTGACGCTTGACACGTGTTAGGTGCCTCCTCTACAGTTCCTAACACGTGTTAGGAAGGAATTGAACATGACCGGAGCCACAAACGGGCACCTGCGGGAGATCACCCGCCGTACCGCCCTTGGTGCCCTCGGCGCGGGAATCATCGGAGCAACCGTGGCGTCGTGGCCGCGGCTCTCCGGCACGGACATTCCGGGCCGCGGAGACAACAGCCTCAGCATCGCCATCATGGGCACCGCCGCAGACGCTGCCGCCCGGCAGCGCGCGATTGACGCATTCACCCGGCTCCACTCGGAGCTCAGGGTTAAGGTCCAGGCCATCCAGGCCGTGGACTGGAAAGACTTCTTCACCAAGATCCTCACCATGGTGGCAGCGGGAACACCGCCGGACGTGGTCTATGTGGCCACTGAAGGCGCCCAGCTCTTCGCGGAAAAGCTCGCCCACCCGCTGGACGAATACATCCGCCGCGACGCCGCGGACATGAGGGAGTTCTTCGACGACGTCCACCCCAGCCTGGTGGAAGCCTTCATGTACAGGGGCAGCCTCTACCAGCTCCCCATGGACTGGAACGCGGCCAACATGTACTACAACACCGCCGCCTTTGCACAGGCAGGACTGGAACGGCCGGCGGACGACTGGACGCACCTCGACTTCCGCAACAGCCTCGCGGCCATGCGCAAGGCGCGGACCTCGGACTTCACGCCCTACTACTGGACGAACAGGCTCTTCGGCGGCGTGGTGCCGTGGCTTTACGCCAACGACACCAGCTTCCTCCGGGAAACCAGGTCTGCCGGCGGCGAATGGCTCTGGGACGGCTTCTACGCCAACGACCCCTCCCGTGGCCTCCGCTCCGGCGGCTACCAGTGGCTGGAACCCAACGCAGACGACGACCGCGTGTTCGAGTCCTTCGACTACCTCCGCGGGCTGGTCAAGGACGGCCTGGGCGTCCGGCCGGAGGAAGGCGGCGGCAGCTCCCTGGTGGGGCTGTTCGCCTCCAACCGCATCGGGACCACACCCGCCGGCGGCTACTGGGTGCAGGGCCTGCATGAAGCGGGGATGGGCGCGAACGACTTCGACGTCCAGTTCTTCCCGCGCTGGCGGACCCAGCGCCACCAGTTTGGCACCGCAGGCTACGCGATCATGAAGACCGCCAAGGACAAGGACGCCGCCTGGGAATGGATCAAGTTCAGCTCCAGCCGTGAGGCCATGGAGCTGATTTTCCCCAGCCCGGTTACGACGCCGGCACGCCGTTCCATGGTCAACGAACAGTTGTATGCCGGCAAGGGGCCCGCCCACTGGAAGGTCTTCTACGACACGCTCGACCGGTTCCCCGCCACAGGCCCCATCCCGGCACCACCCCAGCAGGCCGCCGTCGAGACGGCCCTGATGAAGAATGTATCGCTCGCGGTCAGCGGGGACGAGCGGCAGCTCAAGCAGGCCCTTGCCTCCATGCAGCGCGACCTTGAACTGGCCCTGAGGAGGCAGCCATGAGCACCACCACCCCGCCGCGGGAGCGGCCGAAGCGGGCTGCCGGCCGGCCGGGCACGGCAGCGGCCCGCGCTGAAGGCGCACCCGGCGCCCCCCACGCGGGAACCCGACGTGGAAGCAGCGGCAGGCACAGCCAGCGCTGGCTGGCCTGGATCTTCCTGGCCCCCACTATCCTCGGCATGGGCCTGTTCACACTGATCCCCATTGTTGCCTCCGTGATCCTGGCCTTCTTCCGGTGGGACATCATTTCGGCACCGCACTTTGTGGGCCTCGATAACTTTTCCGAAGTCGTGCAGGACCCCACTGTCCGGGTGTCCTTCGTGAACACCATCGTGTTCGTGGTGGTGGCCGTGACCCTCCAGCTGGGCCTCGCCCTGGCCTTGGCGGTCATGGTGCAGGAGAAGATGCCGGCGTGGCTGCGCGTGTTTTTCCGGTCCGCCTTCTTCTTTCCGCTGATCCTCTCCGCCGCCTCGGTATCCATCTTCATGCGGTACCTCTTCAACGAACAGTTCGGCGTGGTCAACTGGTTCCTGTCCCTCGTGGGCATTCCGGCGGTGCCCTGGCTGACCACGCCAGGCGGGTCCGCGGCCGTCGTGATCCTCGTGTACGTGTGGCAGAACTTCGGATTCTCCTTCCTGCTGTTCATCGGCGGACTGGCCTCCATTCCCGTGGAGACGTACGAGGCGGCCTCGATCGACGGCGCCACCGGCTGGCGCAAGCACTTCCACGTGACGCTGCCGCTGCTGAGCCCCACCACGCTGGTGGCTTCGGTAATGGCCATCATCAGCGCCCTGCAGGTATTCGACCAGCCCTACGTCCTGACCCGCGGCGGCCCTGGCGACTCCACCCGGACCGCGGTCATGGTGATCTTCGAATCGGCATTCCAGCGGCTCGAGTTCGGCCAGGCATCCGCGATCGGCGTGCTGCTCACCCTGATCATCATGGCCATCACGGCCGCACAGTTCCGGCTCAGCAAGCGATTCGTCTTCTACCAGTAAGGCCAGCCATGACAACCACAACTGACCACAGCCTGGCCGGACATTCCCCCCGGCTGTCCGAGGGCCTCCCCGCAACGCCCAACCGGAAGAGGTTCAACTGGAGCTTCGCCGCCCGCGTCCTCCTGCTGCTGCTGGCGGCCGCGCTGACGCTGGGCCCGGTGCTGTGGACCCTGTCCACTTCACTGCGGTCTCCGTCGGAATCCTTCAAGCTGCCGCCGTCGTTCATTCCCTGGAACCCGGACTTCACCTCCTACGGGGAAGTGTTCCAGCAGCTGAACATCTTCCTGCTGGTGCTCAACAGTGCCCTGGTGACCGGGCTGATCGCAGTGGGCCAGATGATTTCGGCGGCGCTGGCGGGGTACGCGTTCGCCCACCTGAAATTCCGCGGCCGGGGGGCGCTTTTCTCGATCGTGCTGGCCACCATGATGGTGCCGGTGCAGGTGACGATTGTGCCCGTTTTCATGCTGATCCGCGGCATGGGCCTCTCGGACACGCTGCTCGCGCTGATCCTGCCGGCGATCCCGACGGCGTTCGGCACCTTCCTGATGCGCCAGTACTTCATGGGGCTCCCGGCCGAACTGGCCGAAGCGGCCTCCATTGACGGAGCCAGCCCGTGGCGCACGTTCCGTTCGGTATACGCGCCGCTGGCGATGCCCGGAATGGCGATTGTGGGAATTCTCGCCTTCAACTTCCACTGGAACGAGTTCTTCCGCCCGCTCATCCTCACCATTTCCGAGCAGAACTTCACGCTTCCGCTGGGACTCGTTTCGCTCCAGGGCAACCTCGGCACCGGCAGTATCTCCGTGGTGCTCGCCGGCGTGGTCCTGTCCATGATTCCGGCGCTGGTGGTCTTCATCTTCGGCCAGCGCGCACTGCAGGACGGCCTCACGGCCGGCACCGGCAAATAACCCTATCTCCCTCCAGCCCCGAAAGGCCCCGCCATGCCCTCCCCGGACCTCGCCGCCGTTTACTTTGACGACGTAGCCGCCGCCCACCCCGACCCTGCCTTCCCCCGGTTCCACCCGCGCCCGGCACAGGGCTGGATCAACGATCCCAACGGCATCAGCTTCATCAACGGCCGGTACCACGTCTTCTTCCAGTACAACCCGGACTCGGCCCGGCACCACAGGATCGCCTGGGGCCACGTGAGTTCGGCCGACCTGGTCAGCTGGGAGGAACACCCCGTGGCGCTCCGCCCGCAGGACGGCGGCCCGGACGAGTACGGCTGCTGGACCGGTGTGGTGACGGACGACGGCGGTGTTCCCACCGCGGCATACTCCGGCGTGCGCGGCGACGGAGGCCACTCGCAGGTGGTCATCGCCCGCGGGTCGGAGGACCTGGTCCGCTGGGAGCAGACGGGCCATGTGGCAGCCACGATGCCGGCCGGCGGAGCGGTCACCGCGGTGCGGGACCCTTTTATCTTCCGCTTCAACGGCAGGCGGTACGCCATGCAGGGCGCGGGGCTGGCCACCGGGCACGCCGCGCTGCTCCTGTACACGGTCGACGACATGTCCGACTGGAAGTACCAGGGCATCTGGCTGACATCGGAGAACCCCGTAGCCGCAGAGTTCACCCCGGCCGAGATCTGGGAATGCCCGCAGCTGGTCCGGGTGCCGGATGCCAGCTCCACAGAACCGGGCACCTGGCTGATGATGTTCTCGCTCTGGCTCTCCGGTGATGCGCACGAGCACGCCAACGGCGTAGGCCACCTGGTTGGGTCGCTCACCGCAGATCCGGAGACGGGGCTGCCGGTGTTCACCCCCCGGGCCGGGGGCAAGTCGGACCTCGGTCGGGACTTCTACGCTCCGCAGGTGGTGGCTCTGCAGGACCGGGCCCTGCTGTGGGGCTGGGCCAATGAAGGCCCGGGCCGCGACGGACGGCGCGGCCGCAGCCAGGACGAAATCGACGCCGCCGGGTGGGCCGGGGTCCTGACTTTTCCGCGCGAACTCTCGGTGGTGGACGGTGCCCTGGCAGTCACGCCCGCCCCTGAGGTCGGCGCCTACCGTGGAACGCTGCTGATCAGCAAGGCTTCCCGGATGGCGACGCTGCCGGCGTTTGCCGAGGCAGTGGTGACGGTAGGCCCCGGGGGTTTTGCCGATGGTTCACCTGCCGCCGACGGCGGGGACACCGCCGTCGAACTCGTGCTGGCTGGCAACGGCAGCAGCCAGACGGTATTCAGCGGGACCGTGCTGCCGGGGGAGGAGCTGCGGGTGTTCGTGGATGCTTCGCTGGTGGAGGTTTACCGTGCCGGTTCGGTGGCGACGACGCTCCGCGCCTACCCTGCCGCCGGGGAGGAATGGCAGCTGCGCCTTCCGGCAGGAGCAAGGGCCGACGTCTGGGAACTCGCGCGGCCGGCTTAGCCAGTGCGGGACCGGCCGTGCAGGCTTGCTCTTGTCCCTGCCGGGTTAGCGCCCGGCCGGGACCGGTCCGGTGGAATCCCTGACCACAAGCTGACAGGGAACCATGGTCCCGGTGCCTGATCCCGCAGCGGTTGCCGGGCCCGCCCCGTCGGACTCTTCGCCCGGGACGGACTGGACTTCGGTAAGCAGCGCCGTCATGGCGGCCGCCCCCATTTCCCGGAGCGGCAGGGCCATGGTGCTGAGTGCCGGGACCATGGTCTTGGCCACCCGGAATTCATCGTCGTAGCCCATCACCGACACATCCTGCGGCACACTCAGGCCCAGGCGGTAGCAGGCCAGCACGACGCCGATGGCCAGGCGGTCGTTCGCACACAGGATGGCAGTGGGCCGGGCCGCGGACTCCACGCCGTCGAGCAGTTTCATGGCTCCGTGGAATCCCGCATCGATGTCCCAGCCCACTTGGAGGACGCGGTCCTCATTGACGGACATGCCCGCGCCCTTGAACGCCTCACGGTAGCCCTCGATCCGCCGCGGCGCTGCGGGGGTCAGCGAGTCGCCGGCGAGGAAGGCGATGTCCCGGTGGCCGAGGCCCATGACGTGCCCGGCGGCTTCCCGGCCGCCGCGGACCTCATCGGGTATCACGGCCGGCAGTCCGGCGTCCGGTCTGTCGTCAAAGCAGTTGGCCAGGATTGACGGGACCCGGGCCATGTTCGGCGGCACATGCAGGGGACGCAGGCCCACGGTCACGTACATCAGGCCGTCCACCTGGCGGTCCAGCAGCGTCTCAACGGCGCTCTCATCGCGGGACTCGTCCAGCTCCGTATCCATGACCACGGTGACAAAGCCGTGTTCCCGGGCGACGGCATCAGCACCGGCAATGATGTTGCCGTCGAACGGGCTGGTCACCACCTGGTCGGAAACGATGCCGATGATCCGCGACTGCTGGTTGCGCAGGCTCAGGGCGATCTTGTTGGGGGAGTAGTTCAGCGCCGCCGCCGCATCGCGGATCCGCTGCTGGCTCTCGAGCGCCACGTTGCCGTTGCCGCGGCCGTTCAGCACCAGCGACACGGCGCTGCGCGAGACGCCTGCCAGCTTGGCGACGTCGAGGGCGGTGGCCTTGCGCTTCATGGACCCATCCTTTGGCTGTGCAAATTACTGCTTGGCTGCAGTTTACCTAACTCGTGTGAGCTAAATGGTGCCCGGCTCCAATGAAAACGCCGAAGGCGGCAGACACTGTGTCTGCCC
>NZ_JBHVBL010000027.1:0-58271 GCF_042668165.1 Arthrobacter sp. NPDC057388 | reverse complement strand
GGCCCGCGGGGCTTCGAGTCCGCGGGCCGGCCGGCTGGGGTTTAGCAGAAGCCGGCGATGCCTGACCAGGCGGCGTCGGCTGCTTCGGCGTCATCGCGCAGGACTGTCGCTTCGATGAGGCCGTACGGACGGTCGGCCGCGTAGAAGACCTCGTTGGGGTTGTCGAGCCCGAACGGCGAGAGGTCCACGAGGAAGTGGTGCTTGTTCGGCATCGAGAACTTGATTTCCTCGATCTCGCTGTGGGCCTCCAGGACCTTGGCGCCCATGTCGAACAGGGTCTGCTGCAGGGCGTGGGAGTACTTCTCGGTGAAGCCCTCGAGCAGGAGGCTCTTGACGTCCTCGTAGCTCTTGTTGAAGTCCAGCGAGCTGAAATCCGTGCCGGACTTGAAACGCCAGCGGGCGGAGACGTCGGTGGCGAGGATGCGGTCGGTGGTCTCCTGCAGGGTGGTGTACTTGTCCTTCGGGTACCCGATGAAGCCGGACTGCGTGGACTTCAGGACGGTCAGGTCCTTGAGCCCGGAGATCAGGTGGGTGGCGTCCCCGTCGCGGACCAGGACGGCGGTACGGACTTCCTGGCCCTTGCGGACGAAGGAGTGGTCGTGTGCGCTGCCGTGCGCCTGGATGCGTTCCCAGGCGTAGGACTCGGCTTCCCAGCGGCCGCCGGTGACCCAGTCGAAGCCGGAGGTGAAGTGCTCGCCGAGGCGCAGCAGGAAAGCTTCGGGGGAGCCCACCCCTTCCCGGGCGAAGGCGTAGATGGTGTTCTTCTGGGTGTCGGTGGCCACGACGTGGGCGTTGTCGCCTTCGAGGTGGGCGGCTTCGAAATCACCGCGGAGCTGCGAGGTGACATTCAGGTCCTCGATCTCGTGCCGGTCGGTGTCGCGGGTGATCTTGACGACGCGGACTTCGGCCTTGCCGTACTGGTTGTGGCCGAGGACGATCTTGTTGCTCATGGTCTGTTCCCAACTTCCGGTATGTGGAACGGGGTCCCACATAGAAATTAAGCGCGTGTTCCACGCATTTCCTATGGCGTCGACCCAAACAAAAATGAGCCGACATCAGTTGATGCCAGCTCATTACGACCCTGCCTGCTGCTCCCAGGTTACGTGACCTGCGCCACGAATTGCCTACAAGCGTAGCGCAGCATGCCGGTGGTGTACATCACAAATTGAAAAAACGGATTGTGACCGGGGCGGCTCCGGCCTGTGGAGCCGAACGTCTTGACGCTGCCCGCGGCAGCTGCATAGGATTTCACATATCAAAAACAATTTTCCGCTTTATGAAATCTGGGAGCGGCAAAGGCAAGAAACGAGGAGGAACAGATGGACCCGAAGGATCAGAACAACGTCTCGGAATTCCCGGCACCCGGCCAGGAGCTGTACCTGCCGTTTGGCGCCACGGATCCTGACTTCTACATTCCGGCGGACTGTGACCGGCGCTCCGGCGGCCTGTCCCGGTGGCTCCGGGCGCTCCCGGTCTTCGGCCGGAGGTAGCCCAGATTCAGGACTCCTCCGGGCGGCCGGGCCACTCCTTGCCGGCCCAGGGGTCGTAGCTGGCGATCAGCTCCTCCTGGGGCGGCCGCTCCGGTTCCGGGACGTGCTGCAGGTTCACGCGCACCCGGTACCAGAGCGAGCTCGATCCGCGCATGCCGTCGACCAGCACGTCGGCCGGATGCAGCGCCGGCACAACGTCCGCGTGCCGGGACTTCCACTCCTCCAGGGCCGACAGTGCCTCAGGCTTGGTCCTCGTCCGCGCCACCTCGATGAGCGGCATCACGGACTGCCGGCGGCCGGTGCCGTTGACGCCACGCGGGGCCTTCTCCGCCGGGCCGAGCTCGGCGGCCAGCGAGAGCAGCCCGTCCAGTGAGCCAACGGCACCGTCAATGCCGGCGTGGGGGTCGCCAACGTGCGCAAAGCGCTCCAGCACCGCAGGCACCGTGAACTGTTCCGGCCGGGCTGAGCGGACCTCTTCCCAGGTGAGCGGTGTGGAAACCCTGGCATCGGGCAGCGGCCGCACGGAATAGGCCGATGCCACGGTGCGGTCCTTCGCATTCTGGTTGAAATCCACGAACACGCTCTCGCCGCGCTCCTCCTTCCACCAGCGCGCGGTGGCGAGGCCGGGGGCGCGGTTCTCGACCTCCCGTGCGAGGGCCTCGGCCGCGAGCCGCACGTCGCGGTAGGACCACTCCGGCGCGATGCGCACCAGGATGTGGAGCCCGCGCGAACCGCTCGTCTTGGGCCACCCCACCAGCCCCACGTCGTCGAGCACCTCCTGGGCCACATACGCGACGTCCACGATCTGGGACCAGTCGACCCCCGGCATCGGATCGAGGTCCACCCGCAGTTCATCCGGGTGGTCCAGGTCCTCGGCGCGCACGGGATGCGGGTTGAGGTCGAGGCAACCGAGATTCACCACCCATGCCAGGCCTGCGGCATCCCGGATCACCGCCTCCTCCGCCGACGTCCCCGACGCGTAGTGCAATGTGGTGGTGTCGATGAATTCGGGATGGTTGTCCGGCACGCGCTTCTGGAAGAACGGCTCTGAGTCGATGCCCTTCGGGAAGCGTTTGAGCACCATCGGCCGGCCGCCCGCCCCGCGCAGCGCACCGTCCGCAACCGCCAGGTAATAGCGCACCAGGTCCAGCTTGGTCAGCCCGGGCTCCGGGAACACCACCTTGTCCGGGCTGGAGATGCGGACCTCGTGGCCGGCAATGTCCAGGATCTCGGCCGGCGTCTTCGACGGAGTCATGCCGCCACGCTAGCAGTTGGCCGGCCCCGTTTCGATGGTTCCGTGCGCACTCGACGCTGCGAATCGTCGTCTGCGCAGGGAACCGTCGAAATGGCGGGAGCAGGGGGAGGGGTCAGCCGTTCACCAGCCGCCGCGCTGCCGCCGAATGCTCCGCGATCAGCCCGGCCACGTCCAGCCCCGGAATCTGCCCGTCGGCCACCCGCCATTCGCCGCCCACCATCACGCGGTCCGCGCGGTCGGCGGCGCACAGCAGCAGGGCAGCAAGAGGGTCGTGGCTGCCGGAGAACCGCAGGTCGTCCAGCCGGAACAGGGCCAGGTCCGCCTGCGTGCCGGGCGCCAGCTGCCCCAGGTCCGGCCGTCCCAGCACCGCTGCCGATCCCCGCGTGGCCCAGCCGAGCGCCCGCTCCACCGGAACGTGCGCACCGTAACGCAGCCGCTGCAGGTACAGTGCCTGCCGCGCCTCGAGAATCATGTTGGATGCATCGTTCGACGCCGATCCGTCCACTCCCAGCCCCACGGGCACTCCCGCGTCCTCCAGTTCGAGCACCCGGGCGGTGCCGGAGGCAAGGCGCATGTTCGACGTCGGGCAGTGGGCGACGGCGGTTCCGGCTGCCCCCAGCCGGGCAATTTCAGCGTCGCTGAAGTGGATGCCGTGGCCCAGCCATGTCCGGTCCGTCAGCCAGCCCACGCTGTCCAGGTAATCCACGGTGCGCAGCCCGAACGTCTCCAGGCAGAACTGCTCCTCGTCGAGGGTTTCAGCGAGATGGGTGTGCAGCCGGACGTCGTGCCGGTCCGCCAGTGCGGCGCTCTCGGCCATGATCTCCTTGGTGACGGAAAACGGCGAACACGGCGCCAGCGCAATCTGGATCACGGCACCGTCGCCGCGCTCGTGGTACTGCCGGATGAGCCGTTCACTGTCCGCCAGCACCGCCTCCGGCGCCTGCACCGTCGACTGCGGCGGCAGACCGCCGTCGTCCTCTCCCAGTGTCATGGAGCCGCGGGTGAGCGTTGCCCGCATGCCCAGGCGCCGGACGGCGCCGATTTCGACGTCGACCGCGTCCTCCATCCCGGCCGGGAAGAGGTAGTGGTGGTCCGCGGCGGTCGTGCAGCCGGAGAGCAGCAGTTCGGCGAGGGCCACGGTGGCTGCCAGTTCCAGATCCTGCGGGGTCAGCCGGGCCCAGACCGGGTAGAGGTTCTGCAGCCAGGGGAACAGGGGAGCGTTGGCCACCGGCCCCCACGCGCGGGTGAGGGTCTGGTAGAAGTGGTGGTGCGTGTTGATCAGGCCAGGCAGCAGCACATGCGCGGAGGCGTCAAAGGTTTGCCCGCAGGGTGAGGCGGGCTGCTGCCCGGCGCCCAGCACCTCCACGATTTTGCCTCCGCTCACCACCAGGCCGCCGGAGGCGTCGAGGCTGTTGGCGGTGAAGGCTGCCAGCGGGTTCCGGATCCAGAGCCGGGATTCAGTGCCCGGAAGGGTGAGCGTTGCTGAGGGGGCAGGGGACTGGGTCATGAGGGTCCTTGTCTGAGCGTGCTGATACTTTCCAGCTCAGTGGTCCTGTCTGCTGATCCAGGGGACGGGCTGCCCTGTAACGCGACGTCCGGGCAGCAGATCGGCACCAGCGTAGGGCGGCGGCGCGGGGCCCGTCAACGGCGACGGATTGCGACAGTACCAGCGCAGCAGTCATTTCACATTACGAAATTAAGTTTCCAGAAAACTATGGCGCGGACCACATCCGGGTGCTACTCTCGATGTTGCCAAAGGCGGGCACCCGGACTCCGGGAAGCTATCTACCAGGCGCAACTTAACCTTCAAAAGCACATGCTGAAGCCTGGTAACCGTCGCATCTGGTCCCTTCCGTCCGTCCGCGGGTACCGGCTTCCACAGCAAAGGGAGTCGCATCATGAGTACCACCGTCACGGCCGAGGCATTCCTGGCCAGGTCCATCCAGCTGGCAACCGCCAACGTCCTGAACAGCGGCGGCCCGTTCGGCGCCGTGATCGTCACCGCCGACGGTCAGACGTTCGACGGCGTCAACCGGGTCACGGCCGACAACGATCCCACAGCCCACGCCGAGGTCACGGCCATCCGCCGCGCGTGCAGCGGGCTTGGCACCTTCGACCTCCGCGGGGCCACCCTCTACAGCAGCTGCGAGCCGTGCCCCATGTGCCTCGCTTCCGCTCTTTGGGCCCGCATCGACCGCGTGGTCTTCGCCGCCGACCGGCACGACGCCGCCTCCGTTGGCTTCGACGACGCCGTCTTCTACGAGTACTTCGACAACAAGGACCGGAACAGCCTGATGCCGGTCTCCAAGCTCGAGCTGGGCCACCCTGAAGCCCCGGCCATCCTGGAACCGTTCAACACCTGGAACACGCTCGAATCCAGGATTGACTACTAGGGCCCGGTGGCTGACATGACAATCCTGGACAATTCCGCTGAAAAGCAGGCTGCGCTCGAGGGTGCAGGGCAGACAGCGGCACTCGAAATGCACCAGACAGCCGGCAAGGCGCACCGGGGCACCAGCCCCCAGCCCCCGTCGTCGAACTCGCTCCTGGACCGCTTCTTCCACATCACCCGGCGCGGTTCCACCGTGGCCCGCGAGGTGCGCGGCGGACTGGTCACCTTCTTCACGATGGCCTACATCGTGATCCTCAATCCGCTGATCCTCGGCGGGTTCAGCGCTGACAACGCCCCGACGGACGTCGCCGGCGGCTGGCTTTCCGCGGCACAGGTGGGTGCTGTCACCGGGCTGACAGCCGGCGTCATGACCATCGCGTTCGGCCTGATCGCCAACCTGCCGTTCGGCCTCGCGGCGGGGCTGGGCATCAACTCCTTCCTCGCCGTGGCGGTCATCCAGGAGGTCACCTGGGCCGAGGCCATGGGCCTGGTGGTCATCAACGGCATCCTGATCGTCCTTTTCGGTGTCACCGGCGCGCGGACAGCGATCTTCCGGGCCGTGCCCAAGGAGCTGAAGGCCGCCATCACGGTGGGCATCGGCCTGTTCATCGCCTTCATCGGCTTTGTTGATTCGGGCTTCGTCAAGGCCACCGCCGGCGGACCGCCCGTCCAGCTCGGCGACAACGGCTCCATTACCTCCGTGCCCACCATCGTGTTCATCGTCGGCCTGCTGACCATGGGCATCCTCGTGGCACGGAAGGTCCAGGGCGGCCTGCTCATCGGCATCGTCGCAACGACGGCGCTCGCCGCGGTTGTCGAGGCCATCCTGCACATCGGCCCCGCCAGCGAAAGCAACCCCGGCGGCTGGCACCTGAACACCCCGGTGCTGTCCGGCCACCTGGTCTCCGCACCGGATCTTGGCCTGGTGGGTCAGTTCGACCTGTTCGGCGCCTTCGGCCGGATCGGCGGCCTGGCCGCCACGATGCTGGTGTTCACGCTCGTGTTCACCAACTTCTTCGACGCCATGGGCACCATGACCGGGCTCGCGAAGAGCGCAGGCGTGGCGCACAAGGACGGCACGTTCCCGCGGCTCAAGTCCGCCTTCATCGTCGAAGGCGTCGGGGCGGTGGCAGGCGGCGCGACGTCGGGCTCCTCCAACACCGTGTACATCGACTCCGCTGCGGGGATCGGGGAGGGGGCCCGCACCGGGCTCGCCTCGGTGGTCACCGGCGCGCTGTTCCTGGGATCGATGTTCCTCACCCCGCTCACCAGCGTGGTGCCGCTCGAGGTGGCAGCCGCAGCCCTGGTGGTGGTGGGCGCGATGATGATGGCGCAGATCCGCGAGATCAAGTTCACCAAGTTCGCGGTGGCGCTGCCGGCCTTCCTGACCATCGTCACGATGCCGCTGAGCTACTCGATCGCCAACGGGATCGGCGTGGGCTTCGTGACGTGGGCCGTGATCGGCGCGGCCTCCGGCAAGGCCAAGAAGATCCACCCGCTGATGTGGGTGGTGACTGTGGGCTTCGTCATCTACTTCGCGCGGGGTCCGGTCGGGGCGCTGCTCGGGGCCTAGGAACCGGCCTAGGAACCGCCCTAGGACCCGGCAAGGATCCGGAAAACGCACCGCGACGCGCAAACGGCCGGCGGACACGGGAATCCGCAAATCCCCGGACCGTTTGCGTGTCGCCGGGCCGGACCGGCATCCGGATCCGCGCCAAACACTTTCCACTACCGAGATAAGGAACGACAATATGGGCACCATCGGACGGGACGAGGGAGTGCTGCCATGCTGGACCTGATGCCTTCGCTGGCCGGCTGGCGCCCGGCGGCCACCGGGGAACGGTGCGCCGTCGCCACCATCATCGCCGCCAGCGGCTCCGTGCCGCGACCGCCCGGCACCTCCATGCTGGTGTCCGAATCGGGCGAGATCCTCGGCAGCCTCTCCGGCGGCTGTGTGGAGGGGGCCGTGGTTGCCTCGGCGCTGGAAGTGATGGCCGACGGCGGCACGCGCCTTGAGGCGTTCGGGTACAGTCCCGAGGACGCATTCGCCGTCGGGCTCACCTGTGGCGGCGAGCTGGAGGTCCACATCCAGCCACTGGACGGCAGCGCCACCGGTCTCGCGGCACTCCGGACGCTTGCCGCCGGCGATCCCGAACGGCCCCTGGCCCTGATCCGGCGCATCGACGCTCCGGGGGAGGGGGCACTTGCGCAGCCGCCCTCCGCCGTCGTGATTCCGGACCCCGGAAGCTTCCGGGCAGCCGGATCAGCCGAGTTGGCGGCACTGCTGGGACTGGGCGCTGCGGAGCTGGGCGCCCCGGGGCTGGGCCTTGAAGCGAGGCGGGAAGCGGTCCTGGCAGCCGCGGCGCAGGTCGAACCGTTGCTGCACGGCGGCCGGACGGGTCTGGTCCGGCTGGCCCCCCTGCAGGGCTGCGGCGGTACCACCTCGCCGGAGCCGGTGACGCTGCTGGTGGAAAGCCGGCTGCCGCAGGCCCGGCTGCTGGTGTTCGGTGCCAACGACTTCGGCGCAGCGCTGGTGCCCGCCGCGAAGCTGCTCGGTTACCGCGTCACCCTCTGCGACGCCCGGCCGGCGTTCGCGGCGCAGGAGCGCTTCGCGGCCGCGGACGAGGTGGCCATTGACTGGCCGCACCGTTACCTGGCCGCCGAAGCAGCAGCCGGCCGGACCGATGCCCGCACGGTGATCTGCGTCCTGACCCACGACCCCAAATTTGACATTCCCCTGCTGCAGGAAGCCCTGGGACTCCACGTCGCGTTCGTCGGCGCCCTGGGCTCGCGCCGCAGCCACCGGCAGCGCATCGACGGGCTGCTCGAGGCGGGCGTTGCACCCGAGCGGCTGGCCCGGCTGCATTCGCCCATCGGCCTGGACCTCGGCGCCGTCACCCCGGCGGAGGTGGCGGTGTCCATCACCGCCGAGCTGATCGCGGCCCGCACCGGCTCCGCCGCCTGCACCCCGCTGCGGAACGGCACCGGACCCATCCATTCCCTTCCCGCCGCCGGCGCACCGGCAATTACGACAGAACAGGCATCCCAGGAGATCGCATGGACATGAACACCATCGAGGCGGTGGTCCGCACCACCGACCCCGCCGACTGGCGCGACGGCGACGCCTGGCTTGCGGGCGGCACCGTCCTCTTTTCCTACGGCAGCACCGCCTTCGGCCCGGAGCCGCTGCGGCGCCTGCTGGACCTCGGCTCGGCCGGCTGGCAGCCGGTCACGGTCACGGCGGACGGCATCGAGCTCGCCGCCACCTGCACGGTCGCAGAACTGTACGCGCTTCCGGAGCGGCTGGCCGCGGAGGATTCCGGGGCCGCCAACTGGCCCGGCCTGGACCTGATCCGGCCCTGCTGCGACTCCTTCGTGGCTTCCTTCAAGGTCTGGAACATGTCCACGGTCGGCGGCAACCTGTGCACGTCCCTGCCGGCCGGCCCCATGATCTCGCTGTGTGCCGGGCTGGACGGCACGGCCACTGTCCTCGGCCCGGGAGGCTCCCGCCGGGAGCTGCCGGTGGCCGAGCTCATCACCGGGGACGGGCAAAATGCCCTGGCACCCGGCGAGCTGCTCCGCAGTGTCAGCCTGCCGGCGTCGGCCCTGTCCTCCCGCGCGGCGTTCCGCCGCCTCTCGCTGAGCAACCTTGGCAGGTCGGGGGTGCTCCTGATCGGAAGGCTCGACGCCGGCGACCGGTTCACGCTCACCGTCACCGCCGCCACCAAACGGCCCGTGCAGCTCCGGTTCGATTCCCTGCCCGAGGTGCCGGAGCTGGCCGCAGAACTCGAGGCCACCATCCCGGAGAGCCTGTACCACGACGACATCCACGGGCTGCCCGCCTGGCGCCGCGACATGACGCACCGCCTCGCCCTGGAAATCCGGGCGGAACTCGGCATCCCGGCCGGAGAGCCCGCAACAGTTTCCGGCGACTTCTGGCCGCCGCAAAAGACACAGCAGACCAAGAGAGGGGCCTGAGCATGGCCATGGAAATCAATGGCGCGCCGGTCCAGGCGCAGCCGCGGCCCGGCCAGTGCCTGCGCACGTTCCTCCGGGAGCAGGGCACCTTCGGCGTGAAGAAGGGCTGCGACGGCGGCGACTGCGGCGCCTGCACCGTGCACGTTGACGGCACGCCGGTGCACAGCTGCATCTACCCGGCCGTCCGGGCTGAAGGCCACGCGGTCACGACGATCGAAGGCCTCGCAGCCGCCGGCGAGGGGGCGGACCTGCACCCCATGCAGCAGCAGTTCCTGGACCGGCAGGGCTTCCAGTGCGGCTTCTGCACCGCGGGCATGGTGATGACGGCAGCCACGTTCGACGACGCCCAGAAGGACAACCTGCCGCGCAACCTGAAGGGAAACCTGTGCCGCTGCACGGGGTACCGGGCCATCGCGGACGCCGTCTGCGGGCACGAGGGCCACCCCGCCCCGGAAGGCCCCGGCTCGGGAATCGCCGGCGAGGGGCAGCCGGCCCCGGAACCCGGCCGGCTGGGGGACGACGTTCCCGCCCCCGCCAGCCGCGCGGTGGTCACGGGACAGGCCCGCTACACACTGGACGTTCCGGCCGAGGCGCTGCCCGGCCTGCTGCACCTGAAGCTCGTGCGGTCACCGCACGCCCACGCCCGGGTGCTGTCCATCGACACAACGGCAGCACTGGCGGTGCCGGGCGTGGTGGCCGTGCTCACCGCGGAGGACGCACCGGGGCAGCTGTTCTCCAGCGCCCAGCACGAGCTTTACACTGACGATCCGGATGACACCCGGCTGCTGGACACCGTGGTGAGGTTCCGCGGCCAGCGGGTTGCCGCCGTCGTCGCCGAATCGGTGGGTGCCGCGGAAGCCGGCGTCCGCGCGGTCCGCGTTGACTACGAGGAACTGCCCGCGGTGTTCACCCCGCAGGACGCCATCCGGCCCGGCGCGCCCGCCCTGCACGGGGACAAGGACGCCGGCACAGTGCGGATCGCCCAGCCGGAGCGGAACATCGTGGCCGAACTGCACTCCGAACTCGGCAGCGTCCGTGACGGGTTCGCGGCCGCCGACTTCATCCACGAGCAGACCTACCGGACCCAGCGCGTCCAGCATGTCGCACTGGAAACGCATGCTGCCATCGCATCAGTGGACGACGACGGCCGGCTGCAGGTGCGCACGTCAAGCCAGGTTCCGTTCCTGGTCCGCCGCACGCTCTGCCGCGTGTTCGGGCTGCCGGAGGACCAGGTGCACGTGGTGGCCGGCCGGGTGGGCGGCGGCTTCGGCGGCAAACAGGAGGTCCTGGCCGAGGACATCGCCGCGCTCGCCGCCCTGAAACTGCGCCGGCCCGTGCAGCTCGAGTTCACCCGGACCGAACAGTTCACCGCCAGCACCACGCGGCACCCGTTCACCATCAAGCTCAGGGCCGGCGCCAGCAAGGACGGCAGGATCACGGCGCTGCAGCTGGACGTTGTGACCAACACCGGCGCCTACGGCAACCATGCCCCCGGCGTCATGTTCCACGGCTGCGGCGAATCCCTGGCCGTGTACAAGTGCGCCAACAAGAAGGTGGACGCGCTCGCCGTCTACACCAACACCGTCCCGTCCGGCGCGTTCCGCGGCTACGGGCTCAGCCAGATGATCTTCGCCATCGAATCGGCCATCGACGAACTGGCCGCGGGCATCGGCATGGACCCGCTGGAGTTCCGCCGCCGCAACATGGTCCGCGAAGGCGATGACATGCTCTCAACGCATTCGGAGCCGGAGGAGGACGTCCACTACGGCAGCTACGGGCTGGACCAGTGCACACGCCTGGTGCAGGACGCGCTGGAGCGCGGCCGCGAACGCTACCGCGCCGCCGGCCTCGACGACCTCGGCCCGGACTGGGTCACGGGCGAAGGCACGGCGCTGTCCATGATCGACACCGTCCCGCCGCGCGGCCACTTCGCCCATTCGAAACTCCGGCTCCTGGCCGACGGAACGTACGCCGCCGACGTCGGAACCGCCGAATTCGGCAACGGCACCACCACCGTGCACGCCCAGCTGGCGGCGACGGCGCTGTCCACCGTGGCGGCGCGGGTTGCCGTCCGGCAGTCCGACACGGACCTGATCGAGCACGACACCGGCGCGTTCGGCTCGGCCGGCACCGTGGTGGCCGGCAAGGCCACGCTCGCCGCCGCCGAGGAACTGGCCGTCCGGATCCGGGCCTTTGCCGCCGGCGTCCGCCAGATCCAGGCCTCGGGCTGCGTGCTCGACGGCGATGCCGTCATCTGCGAGGGAACGCGCGTCCCGCTTACCGAACTGTTCGACGCTGCCCGGCAGGCCGGCGTCGAACTCGAGGCCGAGGGCCGCTGGGGCGGCACGCCCCGCTCGGTGGCCTTCAATGTGCACGGCTTCCGGGTGGCCGTGAACACCGGGACGGGCGAGCTGCGGATCCTGCAGAGCGTGCAGGCGGCCGACGCCGGCGTGGTGGTGAACCCGCGGCAGTGCCGGGGCCAGATCGAGGGCGGGATCGCCCAGGCACTGGGTGCCGCGCTCTACGAGGAGGTCCGCGTGGACGACGCCGGGCGCGTCACCACGGACATCCTCCGGCAGTACCACATCCCGTCCTTTGCCGACGTGCCCCGCAGCGAGGTGTACTTCGCCGACACCAGCGATGCGCTGGGGCCGCTCGGTGCAAAGTCGATGAGCGAAAGCCCCTTCAATCCCGTGGCGCCGGCGCTGGCCAACGCCATCCGGAACGCCACCGGTGTGCGGTTCGCCGAGCTGCCGATCGCCCGGGACAAGATCTACCTGGGGCTGAAGGAGGCGGGCCTGGTTCGTTCTACCGTTCCCGCAGGCAGTGTTCCCGCGGACAGCGTTCCCGCAGGCAGTGTTCCCGCAGGTACAGGCAACGCGGAGTCACTTTGCGCCCAATAACCGCCCCGCGGAGGGCGCGATGTGACCCCGCGTTGGGTTCGCAACATATAGTCGGGGGATGGAACAGCGCATCTTAGGCAAGACCGGACGGAACGTTTCAGTCGTTGGACTGGGAACCTGGCAGCTCGGCGCGGACTGGGGCAACGTTGACCCGGCCCAGGCGCAGGACATCCTCGAGGCCTCGGCCCAGGCCGGCGTGACCTTCTTCGACACCGCCGACGTCTACGGGGACGGGCGCAGCGAGCAGGCCATCGGAGAGTTCCTCGCCAACAACCCGGGCACGGGCATCACGGTGGCCACCAAGATGGGCCGCCGGCTCGACCAGCGACCCGAAAACTACAACCTGGCAAACTTCCGCGAGTGGGTGGACCGGTCCCGCCGCAACCTGCGGACCGAATCCCTGGACCTGGTCCAGCTGCACTGCCCGCCCACCTCCGTATACAGCCGCAACGAGGTGTACGACGCCCTGGACACCCTCGTGGCCGAGGGGGCCATCCAGAACTACGGCGTCAGTGTGGAGCGCACCGACGAGGCCCTCGAGGCATTGCTCCACGGGGGCACGGCTTCAATCCAGATCATCCTGAACGCCTTCCGGCTCAAGCCGGTGGAGGAAGTGCTCCCTGCGGCAAAGTCCGCCGGGGTGGGCATCATTGCCCGGGTTCCGCTCGCCTCCGGCCTGCTGTCCGGGAAGTACACCAAGGAAACCGTCTTCGCCGCGGACGACCACCGCAACTACAACCGGGGCGGGGACGCCTTCGACGTCGGGGAGACCTTCTCCGGAGTGGACTTCGAGCTGGGGCTCAAGGCGGTGGCCGAGTTCGAACAGCTGGTGCCGGACGGGTCCGGAACCGCGCAGGCAGCCATCGCGTGGGTCGCGGCCCGGGACGGCGTCACGTCGGTCATTCCCGGCGCCCGTTCCGTGGAGCAGGCCCGGGCCAACGCCGCCGCGGCCGCAACCGTCCTCCCCCCGGAATTCGACGAGGGCGTGCGCTGGATCTACGACCACTACTTCCGCGAGGCGGTCCACCCGCGCTGGTAATGGGCCCGTCCTCCATCGACGACTTCATTTCCCGGCTCGCCGCCGTGGAAAGCACGCCGGGGTGCAACAACTTCTTCGATCACTCGGTTCCCGGCAACGCCCTGCGCCGGCACAACCTTGCGGCGTACCTGGGGGACATGCTGGACCGGGCGCCCAAGGTGCTGCTGGTGGGGGAGGCCCCCGGCTTTCGCGGCATGCGGCTCACCGGCGTTCCCTTCACCAACCGCACCATGTTCCAGGGTGCGGCCAATGCCTTTGGGCTGTTTGGTGCCGGTCACCGGTATGTGCTCCCGCCGGAGGCCGCCACTGTACCCGCCGAACCCACAGCCACCGTCATGTGGGAGGTCCTGGCCGAGCTCGACTTCCTGCCGGTGCTGTGGAGCGCCTGCCCGTGGCACACGCATGTGCCCGGGCAGCCGCTGTCCAACCGCACGCCCAAACCCGCCGAGGCCGAGCTGGGTACGCCGTTCTGGCAGGCCCTGACCAGGATCTTTCCCATCGAAACGGTGATTGCCGTAGGAAACGTTGCCCACGGCAGCCTTCGCCGCACTGGCCTGGACGCGCCGAAAATCAGGCATCCGGCCCACGGCGGGAGGGCCCGTTTCAAGCAGGGACTGCAGGAACTCCTGGCCGGCGGGATGGCGCAGTAGAAAGAGCTATCCCAGCAGATACAACTGGTCCGGGGTGTCGAGGTCTTCGCCGCCGGACTGGCCTGAACCGGTTGGCATGGTGCAGTCCACCAGATCCACCAGCTCGGGGTGGGCCTGCAGAAAAAGCCGGGCACCGGCGTCGCCGCCCGCCGCCGCCGCAGCCTCCGCCCGCAGCGTTGCATCGAGCAGCAGCGGGTGGCCGCGCCGGAGCTTCCCGGAAGCATCCCCGTAGGCCGCCGCCGTGATCCGGCCCGGCCGGTGCGCCCGCAGCAGCCGGGCGACAGTTTCCGCCGTCAGTCCCGGCTGGTCCACCAGCGCCACCAGCACATGGTCTTCCTCGCGGACACTGTCCAGACCCAGCCGGAACGAACTGCCCATGCCGCCGGCCCACGCCGGGTTCTCCACCACGTTGTGCCGGGCCAGGTCCGTTTGCGCACGGACATCCGCGGCGCCCGCGCCCAGCACCACCACAACCTCCCGGCAGCCGCCGTCGAGCAGGACATCCGCCAGGATTTCCACGAGGGTACGGCCGCGGAACGGCAGCAGGGCTTTCGGTCCGCGGCCCAGGCGGGTGCCCGCGCCGGCCGCCAGCAACACGGCGGTGGTCAAAGCGGGAGAGGGGGCCATGCGATCACCCTAGGGCATGCCGTTTCGGGGCATCCAGTCACGGTCCGTTTTCGGTGCGGCGAAATGCTACCCGCTGGTAGGGGTGGTCTGTCCAGTGAATGACGGCTAACGTCGGATATGTCGTGTTGGCAATTGGGGGTCGTAATGGCAGCTGCAAGGGTGCAGCTGGCGGAAGGAGCGTATATGGCAGGCAAATTCGTAATCGAGACAGCGGGCGCAGGACAGTACCGGTTCAGGCTGACGGCCGACGACGGAACGGTGGTTGCAGTCTCGCCCAGTTTCGCCAACATCAAGGCAGTCACGGCAGGGATCACGGCAGTCCGGGAGAGCGCAGCCACCGGCTTCGTCGTTGACGGGCGCCCATCCCTGCGGTAACCCAAAACAACGCCCGACGGCGGCCCCCACCATTTGGTGCGGGCCGCCGTCGTTCGTTTTAGGCTGGGGCCACGCCCGCAGGGTTCCCTGGCCGAGCTTGCGAGGCGAGGGTGCGGGTGGGGATTATCTGTACAAAAACTCGGGATGCGAAAAGTCAGGCGTCGCCGCCGGCTCCTCCCGTTGTTCCGGCCGTGACGTCCAGGAGCTTGTAGCGGTCCATGGCGTACGACGGCGCGCCCTCCTGTACCTCGCCCCTCGCCGCGAGCAGCTGGAGGGTTTTCACGACGATGGAGTGGGTGTCGTTTTTGAAGTAGCGGCGGGCGGCGGCTCGGGTGTCGGAGAAGCCGAAGCCGTCGGCGCCGAGGGTGGCGAAGTCGTTCGGGATGAACTGGCGGATCTGGTCCGGGACGGCCTTCATGTAGTCCGAGACGGCGACGACGGGGCCCTGGGCTCCGGCGAGCTGGCGGGTGACGAAGGGTTCGCGGGCGTCCTTGCCGGGGTTGAGGAAGGCTTCCTCTTCGGCGGCGAGGCCGTCGCGGCGCAGTTCGTTCCAGGAGGTGACGGACCAGACGTCGGCGGAGACGCCCCAGTCTTCGGCGAGGATCCTTTGGGCTTCGAGGGCCCAGGGGACGGAGACGCCGGAGGCGAGGATCTGGCTCTTGGGGCCTTCTGCGGGGGAGTCCGCGAGCTTGTAGATGCCCTTGATGACGCCTTCGACGTCGAGGTTCTCCGGTTCGGCGGGCTGGACGATGGGTTCGTTGTAGACCGTGAGGTAGTACATCAGGTTACGGTCTGCGTTGTCTCCGTCGGAGGCTTCCCCGTACATCCGTTCCAGGCCGTCGCGGACGATGTGGCCCATTTCGTAGCCGTAGGCGGGGTCGTAGGTGACCACGGCGGGGTTGGTGGAGGCCAGCAGGGGGGAGTGTCCGTCGGCGTGCTGGAGGCCTTCGCCGGTGAGGGTGGTCCGTCCTGCGGTGGCGCCGATGATGAAGCCGCGGGTCATCTGGTCGGCGGCGGCCCAGAAGGCGTCGCCGGTGCGCTGGAAGCCGAACATGGAGTAGAACACGTAGACCGGGACCAGGGGCACGCCGTGGGTGGCGTAGGCGGTGCCGGCGGCGGTGAAGGCTGCCACGGCGCCGGCTTCGTTGATGCCGGGGTGGATCAGCTGGCCCTGCGCGGATTCCTTGTAGGCCAGGACCAGGTCGCGGTCCACGGACAGGTAGTTCTGGCCGCCCGGGTTGTAGATCTTGGCCGTCGGGAAGAACGCATCCATCCCAAAAGTGCGCGATTCGTCCGGCACGATGGGGACAATCCGGTGCCCGAACTTCTTGTCACGGAGCAGGTCCTTGAGCAGCCGGACGAAGGCCATGGTGGTGGCGGCCTGCTGCTTGCCGGAACCTCTCTTCGCGACCTCGAACGTCTTGGGGTCGGGCTGCTCCACTGTCCCGTATCCGGACCGGCGTTCGGGCACGGAACCGCCGAGGGCCGCACGGCGCTCAAGCAGGTACTTGATTTCCGGCGCGTCCGTGCCGGGGTGGTAGTACGGAGGACGGTACGGGTCCTTCTCCAGCTGCTCATCCGTGACCGGGATCCGCAGGTGATCGCGGAACTTCTTCAGGTCGTCGAGGGTGAGTTTCTTCATCTGGTGGGTGGCGTTGCGGCCTTCGAAGTGCGGGCCCAGGCCGTAGCCCTTGACCGTTTTGGCCAGGATCACGGTGGGCTTGCCCTTGAATTCGGTCGCTGCCTTGTACGCGGCGTAGACCTTGCGGTAATCGTGGCCGCCGCGCTTGAGGTTCCAGATCTCGTCGTCGGACAGGTCCGCGACGAGGTCCTTGGTCTGCGGGGTCTTCCCGAAGAAGTGTTCGCGGACGAACCCGCCGGACTCGGCCTTGTAGGTCTGGTAGTCCCCGTCGGGGGTTTCGTTCATGATCTTCACCAGGGACCCGTCGGTGTCGCGGGTGAGCAGGTCGTCCCATTCCCGGCCCCAGACGACCTTGATCACGTTCCAGCCCGCGCCGCGGAAGAACGCTTCGAGTTCCTGCATGATCTTGCCGTTGCCGCGCACCGGCCCGTCCAGGCGCTGGAGGTTGCAGTTGATCACGAAGTTCAGGTTGTCCAGGTTCTCGTTCGCGGCCAGCTGGAGCAGGCCGCGGGATTCGGGCTCGTCCATTTCGCCGTCGCCCAGGAACGCCCAGACCTGCTGGTCGGAGGTGTCCTTCAGGCCCCGGTTGTGCAGGTAGCGGTTGTTCTGGGCCTGGTAGATCGCGTTCATCGGGCCGATGCCCATCGACACGGTCGGGAACTCCCAGAAGCCCGGCATCAGGCGCGGGTGCGGGTAGGAGGAAAGGGCGTGGCCTTCCTTGGACTTTTCCTGCCGGAACCCGTCCAGGTCCTCCTCCGAAAGGCGGCCTTCCATGAACGCCCGGGCGTACATGCCCGGGGACGCGTGGCCCTGGAAGAACACCTGGTCCCCGCCGCCGGGGTGGTCCTTGCCGCGGAAGAAGTGGTTGAACCCGACCTCGTACAGGGTCGCAGCTCCGGCGTAGGTGGAGATGTGCCCGCCGACCCCGATCTCGGGCCGCTGCGCCCGGTGCACCATCACCGCCGCGTTCCAGCGCATGTACGCCCGGTACCGGCGCTCGAATTCCTCGTTGCCCGGGAACTGCGCTTCCTGGTCCACCGGGATCGTGTTCACATAATCCGTGGTGGTCACCATCGGAACCCCGACGCTCTGCGCGCCGGCACGCTGCAGGAGACTGCGCATGATGTATTGGGCACGCTCCGTGCCCTGTTCCCTGATCAACGCATCCAGGGACTCAACCCACTCGGCGGTCTCTTCCGGATCACGATCAGGCAGCTGGTTAGTCAACCCGCTGAGGATATGGGAGGTATCTTCTCCTGCAGCCACGGCAGCCTCGTTTCATCTTTGAATGTTGGGCTTATGTTTTCGTATTGTGAGAAAACATTCTTGCCATTCGAGATTATCTGCCGCGGCTGACCACGGTCAAACGTAAAGGGTGGTCCAGGCAGCAGGCACCCCCGCAATCTCCCGTCCCTGCCGTTTGTGACAGCGGTCGGGAGGTGAACCACCTTGACCCGGGGTGATCTAGGTCATACGCTTGTTTCACTATTCAACAAGTTTATTTCGCTATGTGGAATAACAGCAGGATTTGTCCGGCGACCGATCAAGGGGTCGTCCGACCGAAGGCTCACCACCGCGAAATCCCAGAAACTGGAGATCCAGATGCAAACGACTCCACCAGTCGGCGTCGAACCGGCTCCCGCTCCGACAGCGCCGTCGGGGCAGCACGTTCACCAGGCCGAGGCCACGGACGCCCTGTGCCGTGAAGCCAGCAAAGCCGTCGGCCAGGACATCAGCCCGGCCCTCTACAACGCAGACCTCGCACCCACCAAGCGGCAAGGGCGCCGCTGGACCGGGTACAGCATTTTTACCCTGTGGGCGAATGACGTGCACAGCCTCGGGAACTATGCGTTCGCCGTCGGACTCTTTTCCCTTGGCCTCGGGGGCTGGCAGATCCTGACTGCCCTCGGCGTCGGCGCCGTCCTCCTTTTCATCCTCCTCAGCTTCTCCGGCTTTATGGGCCAGAAAACAGGCGTTCCGTTTCCCGTCATGAGCCGGATCAGTTTCGGCATCCGCGGAGCCCAGCTCGCAAGCCTGATCCGCGGCGCGGTGGCGGTGGCATGGTTCGGAATCCAGACGTTCCTGGCCTCGGTGGTGCTCCGGGTCATGCTTGTGGCCATGGTTCCATCGCTCCGCGACCTGGATACGAACTCCATCCTGGGGCTGTCCACGTTGGGCTGGATTTCCTTCGTGGCGCTATGGATCGTGCAGCTGGTGATCGTCAGCTTCGGCATGGAGATGATCCGCAAGTACGAGGCATTTGCCGGTCCGGTCATCCTGATAACGATGGTCCTGCTTGCCATCTGGGTCTTCACCGAGGCGCAGGGCTCCATCCAGTGGACCGGCATCCGAGGCCTCGAGGGCGGCGAGATGTGGCGGACCATCTTCGCGGGCGGTGCTCTGTGGGTGTCCATCTACGGAACGTTTGTCCTGAACTTCTGCGACTTCACCCGCTCCGCCGTGTCCAAGAAGTCGATCGTCCGCGGCAACTTCTGGGGCATCCCCATCAACATGCTCCTGTTCGGCGCCATCGTGGTGGTTCTCGCCGCAGGGCAGTACAAGATCAACGGCACCATCATCGAAACCCCCTCGGACATTGTCGAGAGCATTCCCAACACCCTGTTCCTGGTCCTGGCCTGCCTCGCGATCCTCATCCTGACCATCGCTGTGAACCTCATGGCCAACTTCGTTGCCCCGGTGTATGCCCTCACCAACCTGTTCCCCAAGCGGCTCAACTTCCGCCGCGCGGCATGGGTGAGCGGCACCATCGGCCTGGTCATCCTGCCGTGGAACCTGTACAACAACCCGCTCGTGATCGTGTACTTCCTGGGTGGCCTCGGCGCCCTGCTTGGCCCGCTGTTCGGCGTCGTGATGGCCGACTACTGGCTGCTCCGCCGCGGAAAAATCAATGTCCCCGAGCTGTACACGGAAAACCCGGGCGGTGCCTACTTTTACAAGAAGGGCGTCAACCCGCGGGCCGTCATCGCGCTAATTCCTGCCGCTGTCCTGGCCATCCTCGTCGCGTTCCTTCCTGTCTTTGAGCCCGCGGCGCCGTTTGCCTGGTTCTTTGGTGCCGGCGTCGGGGCGCTCAGCTACTACCTCATAGCCGACCGCAGGCAGCGCTTCGAGGACGTCGACGGCGAGCCCATCGCCGTCGCCAGCACCCACTAGGAGGACATCCAATGCGCATACTCGTCGCGAACGTCAACACCACCCAGTCCATGACCGACTCCATCGCCGCCCAGGCGCGCAGCATCGCGGCGCCCGGCACCGAAATCGTGGGGATCACGCCGCGCTTCGGCGCCGACTCCTGCGAAGGCAACTTTGAGAGCTACCTGGCAGCGATCGCCGTGATGGACCGGGTGGCCAACTATCCGGAGCCGTTCGACGCCGTCATCCAGGCGGGCTATGGCGAGCACGGCCGGGAGGGGCTGCAGGAGCTGCTGGACGTGCCCGTCGTCGACATCACCGAGGCGGCGGCCAGCACTGCCATGTTCCTGGGCCACAAATATTCCGTGGTCACCACCCTGGACCGTGCCGTACCGCTGATCGAGGACCGGCTCAAGCTCGCCGGCCTCGACGCCCGCTGCGCCTCTGTGCGGGCGAGCGGGATGGCGGTGCTGGAGCTGGAGGAGGAGCCGGAGCGGGCGGTGGAGGCGATCATCAGCCAGGCCCTGCTTGCCGTCCGCGAGGACAAGGCAGAGGTCATTGTCCTGGGCTGCGGGGGCATGGCGGGCCTGGATGAACAGATCCGCCAGCGCGCCGGAGTGCCCGTGGTGGATGGCGTCGCGTCCGCCGTGACCATTGCCGAATCCCTTGTGCGGATGCGGCTTTCCACGTCCAAGGTCCGGACGTACGCCACGCCGCGGCCCAAGACTGTCGTAGGCTGGCCGCTGGCGGCGGACGGCGTCCCTGCCACCGCTTGAGATTCCCCCAGCCGTACAGGAGAAGCACCATGACCGTTCCAGCCACTGCGGCGCGCGTCGCCGTCGTCACCGGCGCCGGTTCCGGCATCGGGCGCGCGGTTGCCCGGCAGATGCTGGCGGGCGGTTACCGGGTGGCCCTGGCCGGCCGGCGTGAGCAGCAGCTGCTGGAAACGGCGGACGGGCATCCCGAGGCGCTGGCGGTTCCGTGCGATGTCACCGTGCCCGACGACGTCGAGCGCCTTTTCGCTGCCGTCCTCCGGCGCTGGGGCCGGGTGGATGTCCTGTTCAACAACGCCGGCGTGTTTGGTCCGGCGGCGTCGGTGGACGAGATCAGCCTGGCGGACTGGGAAGCAACCGTCGCCGTGAACCTGACCGGATCCGTGCTCTGCGCCGGGGCGGCCGTCCGGGCGATGAAGGCGCAGTCGCCGCAGGGCGGCCGGATCATCAACAACGGTTCCATCTCGGCGCATTCACCCAGGCCCCGCACCGTTGCCTACGCTGTCACCAAGCACGCGATGACCGGGCTGACCAAAAGCATCGAACTGGACGGCCGGGAGTTCGGGATCACCTGCGGGCAGATTGACATCGGCAACACGGCCACGGAAATCATGGACACCATCGGGGTTGGCTCCGGGGCGCTCCAGGCCGACGGAACCCGCAAGGTGGAGCCGATGTTCCCGGTGGAGGACGCGGCCCGGGCGGTGCTCATGATGGCGGGCATGCCGCCGTCGGCCAGCGTGGGTTCGGTGGTCATCACGGCCGCCGGAATGCCCTTCATCGGCCGCGGCTGATCCCCGCCGACCCCTTCTTCCCCTGCCAACCGTCCTTCGGAGTTTTTGGCCCTTCGCCATCACCGAAGCGGCGGCCGCCCCCGTTCCCGCCGGCAGGCTCTTTGCCCGTGACATGCACCGTCCCAGCCGGGGCATCCGGGTGCCCATGTCGTGCAGCCCCGACCTGCCTGCGCTTGTCCGGTCACACACCGCACTCGAAGGGGACAACTTCGCTGCCCTGATCACGGCCGCCGAAGTCCACGGGGTTCCGCTGCCGCCGTGGGCGGAGTTCAGGCCCGACGGCGGCGGGCCTGAACTCCGTCGTCGAACCGGTGCCCTGGGGCAAGAAAAGCGGTCCCCACTTCCGGGAACCGGGACGGTTTCCTGCACCTTTCCCGGGAGAGCGGTGCGCCGCTGCCGCGGCGGCGCGGGATTGCCGGGCACAGGCTCAAGATCCGCCAGGGCGACCTCGTTGAGATAGACGGTCTGCGGCTGACCTCGGTGGCGCGGACCTGGGTGGATCTGGGTTCCGTCCTGCCCATCGACGACCTCGTGGTGGCCGGTGATGCGATCGTCAGCGAGCATGCCAGGCTCTTCGGGCCGCCGCGCGTAGCCATGGTGCCGCTCGCCAGGTTGCGGGAATTCGTGGACGGTGCCAACGGTATCCACGGTGTGCGGAAGGCGCGGCTTGCGCTTGACCTGGTACGCGTCGGCGTCGACTCGCCGCCGGAGAGCAAGCTTCGCCTGCTGCTGGACGACGCTGGTCTTCCCGAGTTCATTGCCGTGTTGATGACGTCCTGAACAGGCCAGTCTGGACGGATCTGGGCTGCCCGAGGTTCCGTACGTGCATCGAGTACGACGGTGTGCATCACCTGACCCCTGAGCAGCAGGCGCTGGACGCGTACCGGGACCAGCGAGTGGCCGACGCGGGCTGGCGGCAGGTCAAAATCAACAGCGTGGACATGAGCCGCGGGCAGGAGTGGGTGGTCGCGCGGGTGCGGCAGGCGCTGCGAAAGCAGGGTTTGCAGCGGTAGGAGTTTTCGTCCAGATATTCGCCGCTGAAGGTCCCTGAAGTGCCGATAAGTGGACAAAAACTCAAATGTGACCGCTCGCGCTGGTTCCGTATCGTGAAAATCTAATTTCCTCTTGCGGAATGATGTGACCGGGGTTACGTTGGAAACAGACCCCGATCCGGGGCGTTCCCAATTGATAGGTACAGATCAATGAAGATCCCAGATTCCTCGGCGCTGAAGGCGAGTTCGGCGCCGTCGAAGAAGAAGCCGCTGTATAAGTCGCTCTTCTTCCAAATTCTGATCGCCGTCGTGGCAGGTGTTCTCATAGGGCATTTCTGGCCGAACCTGGGCGCTCAACTGAGGCCGCTTGGTGACGGCTTCATCCAGCTCATCAAGATGATCATCGCGCCGCTGATCTTCCTTGTGATCGTCACGGGCATTTCGGCCGTTGGCGACGTCAAGGCGGTCGGAAGGGTAGGAGTCAAGGCGCTTCTCTACTTCACAGCGGCCACGCTTTTCGCCCTGGTCTTCGGCCTGGTCGTCGGCAACATCGTCCAGCCCGGGGCCGGGCTGAATATTGATCCAAGCACCCTGTCCCAGGAAGCGCTGGACGCCAAGACCGGCCACGCCGTGCCGAAGGACGCGGCGGCCTTCATCCTGGACGTCATTCCCACGAGCGTCATCGGCGCCTTCGCCAACAACAGCCTGCTGCAGGTCCTCTTCTTCTCCGTGTTCTTCGGCGCCGCGATCGTGGTCATCGGCCGCGAGCGGTGCATGCCGGTCATCAGCCTCATGGAGACGGTCCTCGAACTTATCTTCAAGATCATGTCCTGGATCATGAAGGTGGCTCCGATCGGTGCGTTCGGCGCGATGGCCTTCATCATTGGCCAGTACGGCCTGGACACCCTCGGCACCTACGCCATGCTGATCGCCGCCTGCTACGGCGCCGCGGTGGTCTTTATCGGGCTCCTGTTCCTCGTGGCCTGGGGCTTCGCCAGGGTCCCGCTGTGGCAGTTCCTCAAGTACACCCGCGAGGAATTCCTGCTGGCCCTCGGCACCGCCTCCACAGAAGCCGTGATGCCGCGCATCATGACCAAGCTGACGAATGCCGGATGCTCCCGCGCCACCACCGGCCTGGTGGTCCCCACTGGCTACTCGTTCAACCTGGACGGTGCGGCGATCTACCTGTCCATCTCGCTGCTGTTCCTCGCCCAGGCCTTCGGCCACCACCTGGACCTCGGCCAGCAGCTTGCCGCCCTGGGTGTCCTGCTGCTGACCTCGAAGGGCATGGCCGGCGTTCCCGGCTCATCCTTCCTGGCACTGTCCGCCACCGCGGCGGCGCTGGGAATCTTCCCGGTGGCCGGCGTGGCCCTGCTGCTCGGCGCCGACCGGCTCATGGACTCGATGCGCGTGGTGGTCAACCTGCTGGGCAACTGCGTGGCGACGTTCGTGGTCTCCAAATGGGAGGGCCAGTTCGACCGCAGCGTCATGGTCCGTGCATTCCGCGGCGAGATCACCAACCACGACTCCGCCGTCATGCTGGGCGTGGAGGAGGACTTCCAGGACCAGGAGCTGGAGCGGATCAGCAAGGGCGGCCCGGCGTCGCCCAAGTTCCGCGGCGGCCCGAACCCCGGTGAGATGCCCGAGTTTGAGATGAGCAGGCCCTCGGCAGCCATCAACCACGAATAAGCCGAAGAGTTTTTGTACAGATAGTGGCCGCTGAAGGCCGCTGAAGTCGCGGTATCTGGACAAAAACTCCGAGGAAAGCGAACGAGGGATCCCGTCCGGGCCGGCTGTTTCGGCTCCGGGCGGGATCCTGCTCGTTAGCGGCGGATGGGAGGGCGCGGGGCCGGCGGCTCTCAGAGGGGGAGCAGCGCCGAGAGGTCTGCGCGCAGGCCCGATGCGGCTACCCGGCCGGCGCTGACGGCGTCCGCCCAGCTCAGCCGGCCGGTGACCATCGCCAGCCAGGTGGCGGCGTCGCACTCGATGACGTTCGGGGGCGTGCCGCGCGTGTGCCGGGGGCCCTCCACGCACTGGGTCACGCCGAACGGCGGCACCCGTACCTCCACCGAATTGCCGGGTGCCCGGGCGGTGACCTCCTCGAGCGAGTACCGGACCGCCGTCGCAATCACCGAGCGGGGAACGGCAGGGGCGGCGGACGGTTCGCCAGGAGCAGCGTCCGACGGCGGGACGGCACCTGCCGCCCATTCGTTCAGGGCCGCTTGCCCCGCGGCCGGTTCAATCCTGCGGCGCGCAATTGCCACCGGAACCTCCTTGAAAAGCTAAAAGTCTAGTCGAGCAGCGCCGAGACGGCGTGGCCGAGGCGGATCTTCCCGACGGGGCGCCCGCCGCCCAGGACCGGCTCCACCACCTTCTCGAGCACGCTGGACACGCCGGGAATGTCGACCGCTCCGCAGGCCGCCAGCAGGGTGAGACCGACGAGGGAAGTGGCCCGGAGGTTGCCGTCGAGCATCTTGAGGGCCACGGAAACACCCTGTGAGGTGGCCATGACCAGGATCCCTTCGGCGCCGATCTTGGCGATGACGTCCAGCTCCTCCATCACCACGGTGTTGGCTTCGCCCTTGCCCTGGACCGCCCACGGGTAGTCCAGCATGGAGGTGGCGATCGTGGCGGCGCGGGCGTTGGAGCTCTTGTCGGAAGGGGCCTTTGCAAGCAGGGAGTAGGCGCGGGCCAGCCCGGTCAGCGAGATGGCGGCAACCGGAGCCCCGCAGCCATCGATGCCCAGGTGCGCGATCCGCTCGCCCGAGTACTCCTCGATCACAGTGCGGATGCGCTGCTGCAGCGGGTGGTTGGGTTCCAGATAGCTGTGCGTGTCCCACCCGTTTTCCGTACAGGCCCATAGGAAAGCCGCGTGCTTGCCGGAGCAGTTGAAGGCCAGCCGGGACTTGCCGCGCTCGGACCGGGTCAGCCAGTTACGGGCGGTCTCGTCCTGCGGCCACGCGGCGGGGCACTGCAGCTGGTCTTCCTTAATGCCTGCAGCCTTGAGCATGCCCTCGACGACGTCCATGTGGTCGAGGGATCCGGTGTGGCTGGCGCAGGCGAGGGCCACCTGGGCGCCGCGCAGCGGAACCCCGGACTGCATGGCCGCCAGCGCCTGCAGCGGCTTGAGCGTGGACCGGGCCAGGATGGGCGTGGAAATGTCGCCCAGCTGGGTAACCACGTGGCCGTCCGCGGCAAGGACCACGGCCGCACCGATGTGGCGGGACTCCACGAATCCGCTCCGTTCAACCACGGCGAGTTCGACGGCGGAATCCACAGTGAACGTGGCGTGCGAATTTAGGGCCATGCGCCAAGTCTATGGTGCCGCAGGTCCATTCCCCGGGAGCCGTCAGCCCCTACTGATCAGCGCCTACTGAACCGTGACCATGACCGACTGCCAGCCGGAGGCGCCGTCGGGCACCGGATCGGCACGCTCCTCCGTCTGCAGCGAACCGGTCCCGTCGGTGGCGCGCACCCGGATGTAGTGCGGGCCCGGTTTCGCGTCCCAGGCGAAGGACCACTGCCGCCAGGTATCCACGGAAGCCTCGTCGGACAGCACCGCCTCAGTCCAGTTCCCGTCGTCGATCTGCACTTCCACCCTGCTGATGCCACGGGTCTGGGCCCAGGCGGTACCGCCGATGGCCACCTTCCCCGCGGGCACCGTCGCGAAGGATTTGGGCACCTCCACCCGGGCCATCGTCTTGATGGGGCCGCGCTCCGACCAGCCGCGGTTGGTCCAGTAAGCCTTGCTGTCAGCGAAGCGGGTCACCTCCAGATCCACCACCCACTTTGTGGCGGACACGAAGCCGTAGAGTCCGGGAACCACCATGCGCACCGGGTAGCCGTGCTCCAGCGGCAACGGCCCGCCGTTCATGCCGATGGCCAGGATGGCATCGCGGTCATCCTGCAGGACCTCCAGCGGCGTGGACGCGCTGAACCCGTCGACGGACGTGGAGAGCACCATGTCCGCGCCGGCCGCGGGCCTGGCCCGCTGGAGCACGTCGCGGATCGGGAGCCCCAGCCACTTGGCGTTGCCGGCGAGGTTGCCGCCCACCGGGTTCGAAACACAGGTGAGCGTCACATGTGATTCGATCAGCTCGGCGTCGAGCAGGTCCTGGAAGGTCAGCCGGACTTCCTGCTCCACGAGCCCGTGCACGCGCAGTTCCCACTCCTCCGCGCTAATCTCCGGAACGCTGAGGGCGGTATCGATCCGGTAAAAGTCCCTGGCCGGTGTCAGCCACGGCGTCACGCCCGGAGTGCCCGACTGCACTCCGCCGGGAACGGCAGCTGCGGGGCGGGCCGGTGCCGGCAGCCGGAGGGACTCCCGTGCCTGCGCCACGTTGCTGCGCGCCGTCCCGAGCAGCCGGCCCCCGGCGGCGGCAATGCCCGCGGCAGCCGCCGTCAGGCCGGCAGCCGTGAAGAAGTCCCGCCGGGACGCAGGCGGCCGCTCCGGATCCTTGGCTGCCAGGTTGGCTGGTGCGTCCGGAAAGCCCCGAAGCCGCCACAGCCGCGACACCAGCAGCCGCAGCACCCCCAGCCCCGCCACGGTTCCCAGCAGCGAGGGCACGGCGTCCAGCGGCGTGACGCCTGCGCGGGTCACCACGCTGGCCACGATCACCGCGCCCATGAACAGCACGCCGGCAGCGCCCAGCGCCCACCGCCGGTAGGCCACCACGCCCAGCACGCACGCCAGCAGGAAGATGGTCACGCCCATTCCGGCGAACAGTGCGGCCTTGTCATTGGTGCCGAATGTGGCAATCGCGAAATCCTTCAGCCACGGCGGCGTGAAGTCGATGAACGTCGAGCCCAGGGCGATCAGGGGCGTGGCGCGGGCGGTAAAGAAGGCACCCGCCAGTTCTGCAACGGAGAGAACGACGGCGGCCGCGGCCACCCCGGCGAGGGCCGCCAAAGCGGCAGGTCCCCGGAACCATCCCGTGAGTTTCTTCATGGCATTGGTTCGTAGCAGGCGGCGGGACGGATGGCCCGATCGCAACCGGTAGCGGGTCACAGCTTAGGAGCCTGCACGGTGCACAAAGTACCCTTGGAGACTGTGAAGGTACTCGTTATTGGCCCCGGTGGCCGCGAACACGCCATTGTCCGCTCCCTCCTTGCCGACCCCAATGTTTCCGAAGTCCACGCGGCTCCGGGCAATGCCGGCATCAGCAAGCTCGTCCCCACGCACGCCATCAACGGGAACGATCCGGACGCCGTGGCGGAGCTCGCCACCCGGCTCGACGTTGACCTGGTGGTGATCGGCCCCGAAGCTCCCCTCGCCGCAGGAGTCTCTGATGCCGTGCGCGCAGCCGGCATTCCGGTGTTCGGGCCCAGCAAGGCGGCCGCCCAGCTCGAGGCCTCCAAGGCATTCGCGAAGCAGGTCATGGCCGAAGCCGGCGTACCCACGGCCATGGCGTTGGTGGCCGCCAATGCTGAAGAGGCCGCAGCGGCACTGGACACGTTCGGCGCGCCCTACGTCGTCAAGGACGATGGCCTGGCCGCCGGCAAGGGAGTGGTGGTCACCAACAGCCGCGACGACGCCCTGGCCCACGCCCAGAGCTGCTTCGACGCCGGCGGCACCGTGGTCATCGAGGAGTTCCTGGACGGCCCCGAGGTTTCCGTCTTCGTCCTGTGCGACGGCCGCAACACCGTGGCGCTGTCCCCGGCCCAGGACTTCAAGCGCATCTACGACAACGACGAAGGCCCCAACACCGGCGGCATGGGCGCGTACACCCCGCTCGACTGGGCGCCTGAAGGCCTGGTCCAGGAGGTCATCGATCGCATCGCCCAGCCCACCGTGGACGAGATGGCCCGCCGCGGCACCCCGTTCGTGGGCGTGCTGTTCGTTGGCCTGGCGCTGACCAGGCGCGGCACGCGCGTCATCGAGTTTAACGTCCGCTTCGGCGACCCCGAGACCCAGGCTGTCCTCGCCCGGCTCAAGACGCCCCTCGGTTCCCTGCTGCTGTCAGCTGCCAAGGGCGAACTGGACCAGGCGGAAGAGCTGCGCTGGTCCAAGGAGACGGCAGTCGCCGTCGTCGTTGCCTCCGAAAACTACCCGGACACCCCGCGCACGGGTGACCGCATCCGCGGGCTGAAGAAGGTGGACGAGCTGGACGGTGTCCACGTGATCCATGCCGGAACCAAGCTCGACGACGAGGGCAAGGTGGTCTCCGCCGGCGGGCGTGTGCTCGCCGTGGTGGCGCTGGGGTCCGACCTCGTGGAGGCACGGGAAAGGGCGTACGACGGCGTTGAACTGGTCCAGCTCGAGGGCGCCCAGTTCCGCACGGATATAGCAGGCAAGGCCGCGCGCGGCGAGATCAAGGTGTCGTCCGCCGTCGCAGCCCCGGCTGCCCCGGCCGTGCCCGCCTCGGAACGGAAGGCGTGACAGTGGCTGAACAGGACATCACCCGCGGCCTGGACACCGCCCACGCCGAGCTGCCCGGCTGGAAGCACGTCTACTCCGGGAAGGTCCGGGACCTGTACGTCCCGGCCACCGACGCCATCAACGAGCAGTTCGGGCAGGAATGCGTGCTGGTGGTGGCGAGCGACCGCATCAGCGCCTACGACCACGTGCTCAGCAGCGAGATCCCCGACAAGGGACGGATCCTGACCCAGCTCAGCCTCTGGTGGTTCGATCAGCTGGGCGTCGAACACCACGTCCTGGCGTCCACCGTGGAGGACGGCGTGCCGGCCGCGGTCGAGGGCCGCGCCATGATCTGCAAGAAGCTGGAAATGTTCCCGGTGGAATGTATCGCCCGTGGCTACCTCACCGGCTCCGGACTCGTGGAGTACCGGCAGTCCGGCACCGTCTGCGAGATCCCGCTGCCGGAAGGCCTGGTGGACGGTTCGCGCCTGGAGCACGCCATCTTCACGCCGTCGGCCAAGGCCGAGGTGGGCGAGCACGACGAAAACATCACCTACGACGCCGTCGTGTCCATCGTGGGCGACGACATCGCCGCGCGCCTGAGTGAGCTCACCCTGCGTATTTACACCAAGGCCGAGGAGATCGCCCGTGAACGCGGCATCATCCTGGCCGACACTAAGGTGGAGTTCGGCTACGACGTGGTGAACGGGGCCATCACCCTGGGTGACGAGGTCCTCACACCGGATTCCTCGCGGTTCTGGGACGCCTCAACCTACGAGCCCGGCAAGGCACAGCCCTCCTTCGACAAGCAGTTTGTGCGGGACTGGCTGACCTCCGCCGAATCCGGCTGGGACAAGGCGTCCGACACGCCACCCCCGGCGCTGCCCGCGGACATCGTGGACCGCACGCGGGCCCGCTATGTCGAGGCCTACGAGAAGCTGACCGGCCGCGCATTCAGCTAGGTTCCGGCGCAAATCATCAGCAAAAGGCGTCCTCGCCGGAGGGCGCCTTTTGCTTTGGTTTTGCTCTCAGCTGTCAGCTGGCCTCGGCCGCGGCGGCGCGGCGCTGGGCGAGCCGGATCTCCAGCACGGCATCGAGAGCCTGCTGCACCCGGTCTTGGGCGCCGGCGGCACTGAACGCCTTCTGCGCTTCCTCCAGGTGGGCCAGTGCCTCGTCCAGTTCGCCGGCAGCCTTCAGCGATTTGCCGAGGAGCAGCGAGACCTCACCGGCCGTGTGTTTGCCCAGGTCGGCGCGTTCGGCGTGGATGTCGCGCAGCTTCTGGACGGCAGCCACGATGTCGCCGGTGAGATAGAGCCAGCGGGCGCGGATGAACGCGACCTCCAGCTGGTCCGCCTTGTTCCCGCCGACGATGGACAGCGCGAGTTCGGCCCGTTCAATCGCCGAGAGCGTCTCCGGCTCAACGATGCCGGAGGAAAGCCGGACCGCGGCCGACGCCTTGTTGAAGCGCGCCCAGAGTTCGATGTCGTTGGCGGGGGAGAGCAGCTTGGCCGCCCGCTCGTGGTGCTTGATGCCCTCCGGGTAGTCGTGCCGCATGAAGGCGACGTTCCCGATCACCCAGGCCACCTCGCCGGCGAGCTGGGACATCGACCGCTCATCCATCTGCTCGTTCATGTCCTGGCAGTACTTCCAGGCCTCGTCCAGCCGGCCGCTTTCTGCCAGGGCCCCGATCAGCGCGCGGAGGGCGCCGATGATCAGGGTTGAACCCTTGGGCAGCTGGGCGCACAGCTCCACCGCCTTCTCGGCGTGTTCGACGGCGGTGCTCAGCTGGCCCTGTCCGTGGCACAGGGCGGCGAGCATCTGGCGCGCCCGGACGCCGAGGCCGGCCGACTCCGTGGCCATGGGGTGCTCGGAAAGGTGCTCCATGATCTTCTGGCATTCCTTGAGCTGGCCCTGTTTCATGAGGCATTCGGCCTGCATGTAGGTCATGTTCCACCAGGCGCTGGTGTTCTTGCCGTCGAGGGCGATCCGGGCCGCGTTGGCGGCGTGCTCGGCAGCCAGTGCGTAGTCGCGCAGGTCCCAGGCCTGCCGCGCGTAGAGCCCGGCCAGCACGTACTCGGCATCGCTGACCGAGATGGGCTGGCTCCACGCCTCCAGCGCCTTGGGTGCGAGCTCCAGCCTGCGGGCGAGCTCCTCGATGACGTCTGCCGTGGGTTCCCGCCGGCCGGTCTCCAGCAAGGAAATGTAGCTGGGGGAGTAGAGGTCTTTGCCCAGTTCGGCCTGGGTCAGGCCGCGCTCCAGCCGCTCAGCGCGGAGCTTCTCCCCGAATCCGTTACCCACTGGGTTCCTCCTATTCCGGACAGCCTTTGTACAGAATGCTTGACACCCTCTGTGGAAAACATTTTACAATGTATGTCAACAAGGACTGTGCTGGCCTGGTAACGAATCCGATCGTATTGAGGAACTCTCACATGTTGAAGAAGATAGCAGCCGCTGCCGTTTTGGCGGGGGCCCTCGCATTTTCTGCTGCGGCTCCCGCCGTTTTGTCTGCTGGCTCGATCGCGGACACCGCGGGCACCTCGGTTGCCATCGGCAACTGGCCTGATCCGATGAGCGTCAAGGACGTGAACGAAACCGATATTGGCAACTGGCCCGATCCCATGTAAACAGCTTCCATGAGGAAAACGGCTCCGGAACATGCGCCACACCATGTTCCGGGGCCGTTTTTCTTTCCACAACAGCAGGCCGCAGATGAGGAGTGGGGACCATGACACGGAGAGCGACCGACGGACAGCAGCGCGCCTTTTTTCTCTGGACCATCGCCGGCACGTCACTGATCGTTGCGGCCGCCGCCGGCGCGGCCATCGTTGAGGTGTTTCGGGGAACGGCCGACGCCGGGACTTTCGTCTGGGGGATGATCGGCATTGCGGCGCTGCTGGAGTCGGCGGTGCTCTTCGCCGTCGGCTTCCGGTTGCGCCATCAGTACCTGAGCCAGGTCCAGAGCTACGGCAGCCGCGGGGACTACCTGCCGGACGACGGATCCCGCCGGCCGAGGATGCCGCTCCTGGGGGACGGGCAGGCGAGGCAGAACATCCACAACCAGAGCCACGGTGGAAGCTAATGTGACAAACAGAAAGAGGGCCTCCCCGTGGGGAGACCCTCTTTCCTTGTGGTCGGGATGACAGGATTTGAACCTGCGACCTCTTCGTCCCGAACGAAGCGCGCTACCAAGCTGCGCTACATCCCGATCCGTTGCTGCGAAAGCAACTGAACAAGGATATCCGATACCCGGCCCACATGTGAAATCGAGGCCCGGAGAGGCCAACGGCTCAGACCAGCGAATCCTTCCAGGCGGTGTGCAGCCGGGCGAAACGGCCGTTGCCGCCGATCAGTTCCTCCGGCGTGCCGTCCTCCACCACCTGTCCGTCGTGGACCACCAGGACCCTGTCTGCCGTCTCCACCGTGGACAGCCGGTGGGCGATGATCAGCGCCGTGCGGGCGGTCCCGTCCATGCCGCGCAGCAGGCCGGCCAGGCCGCTCTGCACGAGGCGTTCCGAGGGGATGTCCAGCGATGACGTGGCCTCGTCCAGGATCAGGACCGCCGGCCGTGCGAGGAAGGCGCGCGCGAAGCTGATCAGCTGGCGCTGGCCCGCGGAGACCCGGCCGCCGCGCTTGTTGACATCGGTGTCGTACCCCTCGGGGAGTTCCAGAATGAACTCGTGCGCCCCCACGGCCTTCGCCGCCGCCTCGATCTCCTCGCGGGCTGCGCCGGGCCGGCCCAGCGCGATGTTGTCCGCCACCGACCCGCTGAACAGGAAGGCCTCCTGGGTGACCATCACGATGTTCCGCCGCAGGTCCGCGGTGGCCAGCTGCCGGACGTCCACGCCGTCGAGCATGACCGACCCGGCGGACACGTCGTAGAAACGGGCAATCAGCTTGGCCAGGGTGGACTTGCCGGCACCAGTCTGGCCCACCAGCGCCACCGTCTGGCCCGCAGGAATGGTCAGGTTCAGGGCGGGGATGACAAGCGGGCCGTTGCCGTAGCGGAACTCGACGTCCCGGAATTCGACGGCGCCCCGGGCGTTCCGGAGCTCCACCGCGTTCCGTGGCGGACGCACGGTGGGCACCTCCTCCAGCAGGCCCGAGACCTTCTCCAGCGCGGCCTGCGCGCTTTGGAAGGAGTTGTAGAACATGGCCATCTGGTCCACCGGCTGGAAGAAGCGCTTGGTGGACAGCATCAGGGCCAGCAGCACGCCCACAGCCAGGTCACCGGTCAGCACCCGGAAACCCCCGGACAGCAGCACTGCGGCAACGCAGACGTTGCCGATCAGGACGAGGCCGGGCTGGAAGATGCCGTTCAGGTTGATGGAGCGGACCGTGGCCTGGCGGTAGTCCTCGGCGAGCTCGCCGTAACGGGCAGCGTTCTCGCGCTCCTTGCGGAAGGCCTTGACCGCGCGGATGCCGGTCATGGTCTCGATGAAGTGCACGATCAGCCGGGCCGAGACCACCCGGGACTTGCGGAACGCGATCTGCGAGTGTTTCTGGTACCAGCGGGCCAGGAGGAACATCGGCGCGGCCGCGGCCAGCACCAGCAGCCCGCTGCGCCAGTCGAGCGCGAAGACGGTGACGGCGGTGAGCAGCATGAACAGCGCACCCGAGGCGAGCGAGCTGACACCTGAATCCAGGAGTTCACGCAGCGCTTCAAGGTCCGAGGTCTGCCGGGCGATGATCCGCCCCGAGGTGTATCTTTCGTGGAATTCCAGGCTCAGCCGCTGGGTGTGGCGGAAAACCCGCAGCCGCAGGTCCAGCAGCATGGCCTGGCTGAGCTTCGCCGTCGAGGTCACGTACAGGGCGGTCAGCCCGGCCGCGGCTAATGCGGTGACCAGGTAGGCGGCGCCGGTCAGTACCAGCGGGAAGCTCTCGCCGGTGCGGAGGGCGGGCAGTGCGTGGTCGATGCCGAAGGCGATCAGCGCCGGTCCGGCCACCCGGGCTGCCTGGGAGAGGACCACCGTGGCCATGGTGAGCCAGAACCTCAGCCGGACGGGACGGATCAGCGACCCCAGCAAGGCGAGCGACCGGCGTCGTACTGCTTTGCTGTCACTCTTGCTCAGATTGGCATTGTCCTCATTGGCAGTGCCGAAGGCTGTGGCGCTCACCGGCTGACCTCCTCTGCATCGTCGAGGGCCGACAGTTCGGAGTCCAGGTCGCGGGGCTCCGTTGCCAGGCTCGCGATCACGTAGCGGTAGTGGCTGTTTCCGGCCAGCAGCTCGGTGTGGGTTCCGACGGCGGCGATCCGGCCGTCCTCCAGCAGCGCCACCCGGTCAGCCAGCGCCACGGTGGACGGGCGGTGGGCAACGATGAGGGTTGTGGTGCCGGCCAGCACTTCCCGGAGGCGGTTTTCCACGAGCTCCTCGGTGTTAACGTCCAGGGCGGAGAGGGGATCGTCGAGGACCAGCACGCCGGGTCGGGCGGCGATGGCGCGGGCCAGGGCGAGGCGCTGGCGCTGGCCCCCTGACAGGCTGAGGCCTTCCTCGCCGATGAGCGTGTCCAGGCCCTCGGGCAGCGAGTAGGCGAAGTGCGCCTGCGCCGTGTCCAGGGCCTCGGCCAGGATGTGCTCCCGGGCCTCGGTATCGCTGTCCTGGACGCCGAGCAGCACGTTGTCGCGGACGGAGCTGGAGAACAGGGTGGTGTCCTCGAAGGCCACGACCACAGCCGTGCGGAGCTCCTCGACGCTGTATTCGCGGAGGTCCACGCCGTCCAGCGTGATGGAACCTGCTGTGACGTCGTAGAGCCGGGGCACCAGCTGCAGCAGGGCGCTCTTGCCGCTGCCGGTGATGCCCACCAGCGCCATGGTCTCGCCCGGGCGGATGTCCAGGCGGATGTCCTTCAGCACCGGCTTGTCCGGGGCATCGTCGAATGCGAACGTCACGTTGTTGAAGCTCAGCGCGCCCGTGATCCCGCCCGCGCGGCGGGGTTCGGCCGGGCCGGTGATGGTGTTGCGCGAATCCATGACCTCGAAATGCCGGTCCAGTGCCGTTTTCGCCGTCAGGGCCATGGCCAGCAGCATGCCCGAGAACTCCACGGGTGCGGCGATGACTGCCGCCGTGGCGAAGAAAGCCACGAGGGAGCCGATGCTGAGCTGGCCGCTGGCGGCGAGCAGAAGCCCGGTGACCAGGCAGGCGCCGAGCGCCAGTTCGGGCAGGAGCGTGACCACCATGCTGAAGACTGCCTGGTGCCGGGCCTTGGCGATTTCGGTCTGCCGGAGTTCCTCGGCCTGGCCGTTGAAGGTTTCCAGCGCTTCGCGGCTGCGGCCGAAGGCCTTCAGGACGCGGATGCCGTGGACGGATTCCTCGACGGTGGTGGCGAGGTCTCCGGCCTGGTCCTGGCTCCGCCGGGCCACCTTGCTGAAGCGGGTCCGGAAGCGGAAGCCGTAGACCATGACCGGTCCCGCGGCGGCCAGGAAGATCAGGGCGAGCTGCCAGCTCATGGTGAACATGACGACGACGCCGATCACCACGGTCAGGGTGGTCACCACCAGCATGATGGCGCCGAACGCCATCCAGCGGCGGATGAAGTTGAGGTCCGTCATGGCCCGGGAGAGGAGCTGGCCCGAGCCCCAGCGGTCATGGAACGACACGGGCAGATCCTGCAGGTGGCCGTAGAGCGAGACCCTCATCCGCGTCTCCACCGTGGTGGCCGGGTTGATCACGAAGGTGCGGCGCAGGGCGACCAGCACCGCCTCGGCGACGCCCAGGGCGAGGATAAGTCCGGCTGATCCCCATACTGCCTGGGCCGTGGCTCCGGGCCGGAAGGAATCATTAATGAGCACGCGCAGGACCTGCGGGATGGCCAGGGCAACCACGCTGGCCAGGAGTGCGGACAGCAGGCCCATGATCAGGCGGGGGAGAACCGGCTTCACATGCGGATAAAGCCGGCTGACGGATCGAAAAAATGAACTCTGCTTGGCCATGCCCGCTTCTTGAACGTGATGTAGTTTCCCGTAGCAACTACCCTATGCCAAAGGCGGCACCCTTCACAGGTGGCAGGTCACCGAAGGACCCCAAGCCCGTCCGGCCGCGGGCGTGGCCGGGTCAGCCGCGCGGGGTGAGGGTCAGCCGCGCGGGGTGAGGGTCAGCAGGACGGCCTCCGGCCTGCACGCGATGCGGACCGGCGCAAAACGCGAGGTGCCGATCCCGCCCGAGACGTTGACCGGCGTCGTGCGACCGTTGCTGGTCCAGTCGTTGAGCCCCTTGGCCCGCCACGTGGGGATGTCGCAGTTCGCGACGACGGCCCCGTAGCCCGGGATGCACAGCTGGCCGCCGTGCGTGTGGCCGGCGAGGAGAAGGTCCGCGCCGTCCTCGGTGAAGTGGTCCAGGACCCTCTGGTAGGGGGCGTGGATGACGGCGACGCGCAGGTGGTCCTGGGCATTCTGGCCCCTGGTGCCCCGCGGCCAGCCGGCATAGCGTTCACGGTTGAGGTGCGGATCATCCACACCCGAGAAATCGAACCGCATGCCGTTCAGGACCACGGACTGGTGCCGGTTGGTGAGGTCGATCCAGCCGCTCATGCCGAAGCCGGACCGGAGCCGGGGCCAGTCAAGCGGTTCCCGGTCGGGCGCCGCCTTGGAGGGGCCCAGCAGGTAGCGGGCAGGGTTCCTCAGCTTGGGGGCGTAGTAGTCATTCGAGCCCGGAACAAACACGCCCGGGAACTCCAGGAGCGGCGCCAGCGCGTTGAGCAGCGGGTCCACGGCCTTGGGGTGGCTGAGGTTGTCACCCGTGTTCACCACCAGGTCCGGCTTCAGCGCAGCGAGCGACTGCAGCCACTCCGTCTTAGCCTTCTGGCCGGGAACGAAGTGGATGTCGCTCAGGTGCAGGATCCGGAACGGGGCGCGGCCGGCGGGCAGGACCTGGACGGTCTCCTCGCGGAGGACGAACTGGTTCTTCTCCCACAGCCCGTAGGCCGTGGCGGCCAGCGCCGCGGCGGTCCCGGCGCCGGCGGTGACGGCAAAGCCGCGCCCGACGCTACGGACGCGGCTTGCCACGCGTGAAAAGTCAGCCACGGTCAGCCGTTCCCCTTTTTGCTGTCGCCGTTTCCGTTATTGCCGCTGTTTCCGTTGCCCCCGGTGCTGCCGCCCGTGCTTCCGCCGGTGTTGCTGCCCGTGTCACCGCCCGTGTTGCCGCCCTGGACCGGGTTGTTCGGTACCGGGTTGTTCTGCACCGGGGGCTGGTACTGCGGGGTGCCGTACAGCAGGTTCGACGGCGGTTCCGGGAACGGTTCGGTGCCGTAGCCCGGTGCGATCTCGGACATGAACCGCGAGAACATGGGCCCGGCAATCATGTAGCCGTCGATGCCGGTGTAGAACTTGCCGTTGACTGTCACGTTCTGGCCGGCTCGCTGCTGGCTGCCGAGCGGGTCACCGAACCACGCCGCCGTCGCCAGGCCCATGGTGTGGCCGACGACCCAGGTGGAGCCGTTGTTGTTCGACGTACCGGTCTTGGCGGCGATCGGGAAGTTGGTCCGGGTGGAGATCCGCGGTTCGATCAGCGAGCCGGAGCCTTCGTTCAAGACCTGCTGCAGGGCGTAGTTCACGCCTCGTGCCACCTCGGGCTTGAGGGCGTCCCGGCAGGCAGGGGCCTGCGCCGGCAGCTGGGCGCCGGTCTGGTCCGTCACCGACGTGATGGCGATCGGCGCGCAGTACTTGCCGTCGTTCGCAAAAGTCGCGAAGGCCGCGGCCATGGTCAGCGGCGCCGTCTGCCGGGAGCCCAGCAGGTTGCCGATGGTGGTCATGGTGATCTTCGGGTTCGGATCGACCACCGCGTTGGTGTCCTTGTCGCGGGTCGGCAGTCCCTCGTGCAGTCCCACCGCGTCCACGACCTTCTGGATGCCGCACAGGTCAAGCTGGGCAGCGGACGCGAAGGTGGCGGTGTTGATGGAGTTCTTTAGGCCGTCCAGCACGCTCATGGGCCGGTAGTAGCCCTCCTCGGCGTTTTGCAGGTCCGTGGAATCGCCGTTGGTGCTGTCGTACCAGCCGACCGTGGGGGTCTCGCAGGTGTTGCGCCACGGGAAGCTCTGCGGGTAGCGGCGCTGGGTGGCGTCGACGATCGTGTTCATCGACTTGCCCTCGTTCAGCCACTCGGCAAACGTGAACGGCTTCATGGTGGAGCCGGGCTGCGCGCCGCCGAGGCCGTTCAGGTCATTGCCCTGGTCGTCGTACTGGTCGACACTGAAGTTGATCTGCGAATCGAACTTGCCCTTGCCCTCAAACCACGAGGTGTTTTGGGCCATGTTGGTGATCTTGCCCGTGCCCGGTTCCATGGACACCAGCGCGGCACCCCACTTGTCCGGGTTGGCGCCGGCGGCAGCGTTCACCTGGTCCTGCGCTATCTTCTGCGCCTTCGGGTCCAGGGTGGTCTTGATGGTCAGGCCGCCGCGGAACACCTTCTTCTCACGCTCGGTGGCATCCGCGCCGTACGCCGGGTTGTTCAGCAGGAGGTGCAGGACGTAGTCACAGAAGTACGGGGCGGTGGGGGAGTAGGCGCAGCCCTGCCGGGCCGGGGTCACCTTCGGCTTGACCGGCGTGGCCACTGCGGAGGTGTACTGCGCCTTGGTGATCTTGCCGTGGGTGAGCATTGCGCTCAGCACCAGGTCCCGGCGCTTCTTGGCGTTGTCCGGGTTGGTGATGGGGTCGAAGGCCGAGGGGCTGTTCACCAGGCCGGCGAGCAGCGCAGCCTGGGGGAGGGTCAGGTCCTTGGCGGTGGTGCTGAAGAAGAACTTGGAGGCGGCCTCAATACCGTACGCATCACGGTTGAAGAAGACGATGTTCAGGTAGCCCTCAAGGATCTGCTCCTTGGTGAATTTCTTCTCCAGGGCGATCGCGAGCTTCATTTCGCGGAGCTTGTCGCCCACGCCCTTGTTAACGCCGTTGAGCTTGATCTCGTCGGAGTTGCCTTCCGCCTCGAGGTTGGCGTTCAGGACGTTGTTGACGTACTGCTGCGTGATGGTGGAGGCACCCTGCTTGTTGCCGCGCGCGGTGCTGACCAGGGCGCGGAGGATGCCCGTGGTGTCCACGCCGCCGTGCTCGTAGAACCGGCTGTCCTCAATGGCGATCACCGCGTCCTTCATGTACGGGGAGATCTGGTCCAGCGGAACGCGGGTACGGTTTTCCGCGTACAGGTTGGCGATCACGCTCCCGTCGGCGGCCAGGACCTTGGTGGACTGGCTGGGCGGGTCCACCTGGAGTTCAGCCGGCAGGGTGTCAAAGAATTCGATCGAGCCGCTGGCCGTGCTGCCTGAGACGGCGGCTGCGGGAACCAGCAGGCCAGCCACGAGGACACCACAAATAGCGCTCACGCCAAGGAAGCCGAGAATTTTACCGAGGGTGGTGGCCGTGTCGAATATGGGGTTCTTACGAGTCGCCATGTTCTCCAGTTTACCGGCAACGATTAGGCTTTATTTCATGACCAAATGGGAGTACGCCACGATTCCGCTCATCATCCACGCCACGAAGCAGATTCTTGACCAGTGGGGAGACGACGGCTGGGAGCTAGTTCAGGTAGTCCCCGGACCCGACGGCAACGGCCTTGTCGCCTACCTTAAGAGGGAGAAGCAGTAGCATGACCACCCCCCAGGAAACCGCTTCCAGCACTGGAACGGTGGCATCGTCCGCCGTCGAGCAGCGTCTTGCTGAGCTGGGACTGACCCTTCCCGAAGTCGCGGCGCCCGTCGCCGCCTATGTGCCGGCTGTCGTCTCCGGCAACCATGTTTACACCTCCGGCCAGCTGCCGTTTATTAACGGCAAACTCGAAGCTACGGGCAAGGTGTCCGCCGGCACCGAGGGCACCTCGGACGAGCCGACTGTGTCTCCGGAAGACGCCAAGGCTTACGCCGCGGTCTGCGCCGTGAACGCCCTGGCAGCGGTAAAGAGTGTCATCGGCGACCTCGACCGCATCACCCGCATCGTCAAGGTCGTGGGCTTTGTCTCCTCCGATCCTTCCTTCACCGGCCAGCCCGGCGTCATCAACGGCGCGTCCGAGCTCCTGGGCCGGGTCTTCGGCGACGCGGGCCAGCATGCCCGTTCCGCCGTCGGCGTTTCAGTCCTGCCGCTCGACTCCCCGGTGGAAGTCGAACTGATCGCCGAATTCAGCTAGGGAGCAGTCGGTTCCTTTGCCTCACCTAGCACGCCGGCTGTTCGTTCTTCCCCCCGACCTTGAAGGGGCGGCACACAGCTGGCTCGAACACGGGGAACGCACTCCGCGCGCACCCCGTTTCGCTTCCTCCGTGGTGCTTCTCCGGGACTCACCCACCGGCCTGGAAACCTGGCTCGGGTACCGTCCCGGGGAATCACCACTGGGTGTGGTTGCCTTTCCCGGCGGATCGCTGGACGCTTCCGACGACGACCCCGTCGGCTGGCTGGGGCCTCCGCCCCAGCACTGGGCCGAGCAGATGGGAACGGACGACGTCGGACTTGCCCGCCGCCACGTGGTGGGCGCCGTCCGCGAACTGTTTGAGGAGACCGGCGTGCTGCTGGCCGGCCCGGACCTGTCCTCCACGGTGGAGGCCACCTCCACCGCGGAGTGGATGAAGGCCCGGGAGGCGGTGGCCGTGCAGGAAAAGTCGTTCACCGAGATCCTGGCCAAGCGCGGCCTCTCCATCCGCACCGACCTGCTTAAGCCGCTTGTGAACTGGCTCAGCCCTGACTTCGCGCACCGGCGCTTCAACACCCGCTACTTCGCCGCGACCGTCCCCATGAACCAGCAGCCCACACTCCTCGAGAGCAAGGGCGTCTGGGGGCAGTGGGTGTGCGCCACCAAGGTGGTCGCCGAACGCGACACCACCGCCCTCGGCGACGAAGTCGGCCAGGAGAACACAGTCGGCCTGACCCTCGGCCAGCTCATGGTTCCGGGCTCCGAGATCATGCTCGAAAAGATGGCCAAGGCCAACGGCTGCATCGCCTACCTCAGCTACAAGCGCACCCCGCACGTGTACCAGCCCCGGCTCGTCGACGAAAACGGCGCGCTCATGCTCGAGGTCGAGGCAGCCAAGACAGTAGCAGGAGAGCCCCAGCGGGAACGGTAAACTACCTTCGCCGTGGTTCCGTCGGTTGTGGTCACCTGCGCCGAGCGGCGGCCCTTCGCCGTCGCTTAGCGCGTAGGTCCCTTCCCAACGCTCGCGAGCTCGCGTCGGGGCCCTCGGGACGACGCTTACGGCCGAATTGCGTCGCTCGGTCGCTGAGCGACCTCCGGACCCCGATGCCCCGCGATGCGCTCCTACCCGAAGGCCCGCAGCCCGGCTCGCGCGCACCTCACCAAATGCTTCCTCACATCCCGTCGGGTTCTTCCCAACGCGTCCTCAGTTCCCGTCGCCTTTTCCCCAACGCGTCCTCAGTTCCTGTCGGGTTTTGCCAAACCCTTCCTCAGTTCCCGTCGGTTTTGCCGACGACAAACTGAGGCGGATTGCGGTTCTTCGGAAAGGAGCGCATCGCGGCGCATCGGAGCCTGGAGGTCGCTTAGCGACCGGAGGGGTCCCTATGGGCCGTAAGCGTCGTCCCGAGGGACCCGATACGAGCTTGCGAGTGTCGGGAAGGGACCTTCGCGCTAAGCGACGCCGAAAAGCCGCCTTCCGCCGGTGGTGAGCTGCAAGCAACAGCCGGTGCTGAATTAAAAAGCAAAGGCCGCCCCGGTGGAAAACCAGGGCGGCCTTTCGCTGATGTGGGGCTAGCGTGAGCGCTGGCGGAGGCGCTGCATGTCCAGGATGACGACGGCGCGGGCCTCGAGGCGCAGCCAGCCGCGCTGTACGAACTCGGCGAGGGCCTTGTTGACGGTCTCGCGGGAAGCACCGACCAGCTGGGCCAGCTCTTCCTGGGTGAGCTCGTGTGCGACGAGGACACCGTCGGTGGCCGGACGGCCGAAGCGGTCGGCGAGGTCCAGGAGGGCCTTGGCCACGCGGCCCGGCACGTCGGAGAAGACCAGGTCGGAGAGGGAGTCGTTGGTGCGGCGCAGGCGGCGGGCGAGGGCCTGCAGCAGCTGGGCCGAGACCTCAGGGCGGGTGCGCAGCAGGGAGTTGAGGCTCTCGTTCTTGAGGCCGGCGAGGCGGGTCTCCGAAACAGCGGTGGCCGTTGCGGTGCGCGGGCTCGGGTCGAACAGGGCCATCTCGCCGAAGAGCTCACCCGGGCCGAGGATGGCCAGCAGGGATTCGCGGCCGTCGGGGGACGTGCGGCCGAGCTTCACCTTGCCGGAGACGATGAAGTAAAGCTGGTCACCCTGGTCGCCCTCGCGGAAGACGGACGCGCCGCGGGACAGGTCGACCTCGGTCAGTTCGTCCGTCAGCAGACGGAACGCGTCGTCATCCAGCGTGGCGAAAAGGGGTGCGCGGCGCAATACCTCGATGTCCATGAATTCTCCTGAGTAAAAGTGTCGTCTGGGGCGCTTGTGCCATTGTTTCAGAATTTTCAACGTTCTGTGACGTACTTGGCAGCTGAAACACGCTAAAAGACGCTGCGAGACCAGCCTGCGCTCCGGGCATCCACGGCAAACTGTCAGACTTCGCCAGTAGAATCGGGGCTTAGCTGCTTGTGAGGAGACCCGGTGTTTGGCCTGACCGTTCTGGACCTTGCGTTGATTCTCACGCTCTTGTCCTATCTGATCTACGGGCTGCGCAACGGCTTCCTGGTGACAGTCGGCGGCCTTGCCGGGTTCGCGGTCGGTGCAGTGGCCGCCTTCCTCTCCGTTCCGCTGGTCAGCGACTTCGTGAAGGACAGCGGATGGCGCCTGACCGCCATCATCGGAACCGCCGTGTTGCTGGTGGTTCTGGGCAATGCCCTGGGCACGATGATTGGGCGCAGCATCCGCAGTGCCGTCCGGATGAGGCCGCTCCGCGCTGTGGACCGGCTCATCGGCGGGGCCGTGAACCTGGTGGTCTCCGCGTTGGTCATGTCCATGCTGGCCTTCAGCATCAGCGCACTCGGTGTGCCCTTCGTCTCACAGCAGCTGGCGGAGTCCAAGGTGATCCGTTTCATAGACGGACTGACGCCAAATCCGGTCAAATCCACCATGGCGCAGCTGCGCTCGGCGGTTATCGGGGACGGGATCCCCACGCTCATCGAGGGCATCGGGCAGGACGAGCAGGTGCCGGTGCCCAACGCCAGCACGGACACGCCGGCCCTGAACAGGGCGGCCGGCTCGGTCCTGAAAATTGCCGGGACCGCATTCCAGTGCGGGCAGAACCAGACCGGCACAGGGTTTGTGGTCTCGCCCGGACGCGTGGTGACGAACGCGCACGTCGTGGCTGGTGTATCGCAGCCCGTGGTGGAGATCCCCGGCGGCGGCGCAATGCCCGGCAGGGTCGTGTACTTCGACAGCAAGCGCGACCTCGCAGTCCTGGCCGTGGACGGTCTGCCCACCGCGGCGCTGCCGCTCAGCTCCGACCTGCCCGCCGGAACCGGCGCCGCTTTTGCCGGGTACCCGCACGGCGGCCCCTACCAGTCCAAGCCGGCCACGGTGCAGGGCATTTCCACGGTGCTCGTGCCGGACATCTACGGCAACAACCCGGTTCCCGATGAGGTGTACAAGCTGGCAGGCGACGTCCAGCCCGGGAACTCGGGCGGGCCGCTGCTCACCACCAACGGTGAGGTGGCGGGCGTCATCTTTGCGAAGACAACGTCCAACGCCGCCACGGGCTTCGCGATTCCGATGATCGACCTCCGGCCGGTCGCGGCAGAAGCGCCGGGGCTGTCCAACCCCGTCTCGTCGGGGCAGTGCATCCAGCAATAGCGGGCATCCAGCAGTCGCAGGCAAGGCATCCAGTAATAAATCCGCTCTAGAGCCATTCCAGGCTCTGGCCGTGCGGGCCGGTGATGGCCACCGGGCGGCCATTGTGCTGCAGCAGGAAATTCCCGCGGAGCCGTTCGGCGTCCATTTCCGGGACCACCGCTGAGCCGTCTTCCTGGATAATCACCGTCTCGCCCTCGTTGGACAGCCAGTGGCAGCCCCTGCTGTGGGTCAGTCCCTGCATGGTGGTTCGGAACCGTGCACGCCCGCCAGCGCTGAGGTAACCCATGACGGCGCTGTGGAACACCACCAGCGCGGCATCCGCAGGCGCCCGCGCGGCCAGTGCCGGCAGTTGCTCGTTCAGGTCCCCGGCCACCAGCAACGGAGGCTCTTCCCTGGCGACGGCAACGGCCCGACGCAGCCGGGCGCGGCGGAATTCCTGCTCCGGCCAGATCAGCGCCTCAAGCCAGGCCACGTTGTCAGTATTCCGCACATCAAGGGGGTTCAGGTCAATCCCGGCCCGCCACACCACCTCAGGCAAGCTGTCCGGCAGGGGAACAGGGCCGGCAGTCCTGCAGTGCAGGACCGGAGGTTCCGGCCGTGAACCGGCCAGCGGCCGGCCGGGCACCGGGGGCGGCTCGCCGGAAACGGTCACGCGGGTGGGTCCCCCAAACCCAGCGGGACCCACCCGCGTGACCGTTCCGCCGTCGTCGAACTCGTAGCTGTACCGGTCCGGGAACAGAGCGAGCCCAGCGGAGGCGCCCACCTCGATCAGGGCGAGCGGCCTGCCCTCGGCAGCGGCGATGCCTGCGAGCGAGGGAAGCAGCGTGGCGCAGCGGCCCACCTCGTTGGTCTGGGTGGCGCGGGACAGGACGATGCCCGAGACCTCGGCCCAATGTGCGTCCAAAAACGCACGAAACTCCCGGTACGGGGAAATTTCGGCACCCAGGAAGCGTGCGGCGGCAAGCATCAGCAGGGGCTGGCGCTTGTTGTACGGCCACTCGTCGATCCGGGCGATCAGCTCGGGATCCTCCGCGATGTGCACCGACCAGTCGGCGTAGCAGGGCGAGGACCCGGGGGCATCAACAGTGCCGAAGTGCCGGTACCACGCTGCGGTGCCGGTGCCGGATCCGGGCGCAGTACCGGACCGCGCCGGCATGGTCAGGCCTTGCCGGCATTCAGGTCGGCGAGGTACTCCACAGCGAACCGGTAACCGAGGATTCCGGCGCCGGCGATCACGGCCTTGCTGATGTCCGAGAGGTAGGAGTGGTGGCGGAACGGCTCGCGTGCGTGCACGTTGGTGATGTGGACTTCCACCGCGGGGACCTGCACGGCGGAGATGGCGTCGCGGATGGCCACCGAGGTGTGGGTGTAGGCCCCGGCGTTCAGCACAATGCCGACGGCCTTTCCGCGGGCGGCGTGGATGGCGTCCACCAGGGCGCCCTCATGGTTGGACTGGAAGCACTCGACCTCCAGGCCGTGGGCGGCGGCGGCGTCCTTGGCGAGCTGCTCGACGTCGGCCAGCGTGGCAGTGCCGTACTTCTCCGGCTCACGGGTGCCGAGGAGGTTCAGGTTGGGGCCGTTCAGGACCAGGATGGTGCCGCGGCCGGCATCGTTGGCGGAGGGGGCTTCAGTCATGACAGCAAATCTATCGCGTCCCGGCAGGGAACCGCCCACATCCGTCATGAGAGTAGGGCGACCCTACCCCGCGTAGCCCTGCGGGTTGTTTTTCTGCCAGCGCCAGTGGTCTTCGCACATCTGGTCCAGCGCTTTGGTCGTGGACCAGGAGAGGTCGGTCATGGCGGAGGTGGCGTCCGCCCAGAAGGCCGGCAGGTCTCCCGGCCGCCGGCCCGTGATTTCATACGGGATCGGGGCGCCCACCGCCTTTTCAAAGGAGCGCAGGACTTCCAGCACCGAGGACGCTTCACCTGAGCCGAGGTTCCAGCGGAACACGCCTGTCTCGTTCGTGATGTGCCGCAGTGCCGCCACGTGGCCTTCGGCGAGGTCGACGACGTGTATGTAGTCCCGCAGGCATGTTCCGTCAGGGGTGTCATAGTCACCGCCAAACACCATGAGCTTTTCACGGCGGCCTACGGCCACCTGCGCGATAAAGGGGACGAGGTTGTTGGGGATGCCCTGGGGGTCTTCGCCGATCCGTCCCGAGGGGTGGGCCCCTACCGGGTTGAAGTACCGCAGGAGGGCGATGCGCCAGCGGCTGTCAGCGGCGCCAAGGTCGGAGAGAATGTCCTCGATCTGTTCCTTCGTGCGCCCGTAGGGGTTGTTCGCACCGATTTCCATCTTCTCCACGTACGGAACCGCGTTGTGTTCGCCGTAGACCGTGGCCGAGGAGCTGAAGACGACCGAGCGGACGCCATGGCGGTCCATTGACCGGATCAGGTTCAGGGTGCCAACGAGGTTGTTGTGGTAGTACTTCACCGGTTCAAGGACAGATTCGCCCACGGCCTTGAGCCCGGCAAAGTGAATGACGGCGTCGATGGCGTGCTGTCCGAAGACGGCGTCGACGGCCGGCTCGTCCAGGAGGTCGGCGTGGTGGAAAGCGGCCTGCCTGCCCGTGAGTTCGGCGACCCGCCGCAGTGACTCCTCGCTGGAGTTGCTGAGGTTATCGATGACCACCACGTCATGGCCGGCTTCCTGCAGGGAGAGGACGGTGTGGGAGCCGATGTACCCGGTGCCGCCGGTAACCAGAATTTTCATCTACGTTCCTTCATCTGGGCGGAGCCTGCCCTGTGTTCCCGCCAGGGGAACCGCAGGGGCAGGCTCCGCTCTTGGCCTTATTGGCTAAAGCGCCGTGACCTTCAGCGCCAGGGCGTGCTCCGGGTTGAGGCTCGGCATGGGCAGCCCGACCTCGGCCAGGAAACGGCCGCTGGCTTCCGCGCCGGTGGCCAGCCAGGCCGGCGGCTGGATCTGCGTGAAGGTGTGGGCGTAGTCGGCGTCCGCCGGTCCCGGGAAGATGGCCTCCACCCGGTAGCGGCGTGCCCCGTCCAGTCCCGGCAGCGCAACCCGGCCCGGCTGCTCCGCGAACGAGGTGCGCGTGCTGACCAGGGCGAACAGGGCCGCCGTCGAGCCTGCAGCAGCGGCAACCCGAGCCGGACCGGCCACCACACCGTGCAGCATGAGCGAATCGTCGGGGACGTCGGCACGGACCATCCGGCCGCTGTGGATCAGCCCGCGGTGCTCCTTATAGAGGGCGATGAACCGCTTCAGCTCCGCACGCTCGGCACCCTGCACCTGCCGGACGTCCCACTCCATCCCGAAGTGTCCGAACAGTGCCGTGATGGCACGGAAGGACAGGTCGTGGGTCCGGGCGGTGGTGTGCGAGGTGGTGGGGCCGATGTGCCCGCCCACCAGTTCCGGCGGAACCACGACGCCGGTCCAGCGCTGGATGGTCTGCCGTTCCAGGGCGTCGTTGCAGTCCGAGGCCCAGATCCGGTCCGTGCGCTCCAGGATGCCGAGGTCCACGCGCGCCCCGCCGGAGGAGCAGCTCTCAATCTCGACGCCGGGGTGGGCCTTCCGCAGCTCGTCGAACAGGCGGTAGGCGGCGATGGTCTGGGCATGGACGGACGGGCGTCCGGCATGCCCGTGCTCGGTGAGGTCGCGGTTCTGGTCCCACTTCAGGTAACTGATGTCGTTCTCGCGCAGAAGGGCGTCGATCCGGTCAAAGATGTACTGCCATGCCTCCGGGTTGACCAGGTCGATGACGTGCTGGTTCCGCCAGGCCAGCGGCAGCCGCCCGCCGTCCTTGTGGGAAACCGCGGCCGGCCCGACGATCCAGTCCGGGTGCGCCCGTGCCACATCCGAGTTGAGGTTGATCATCTCCGGCTCCACCCAGAGGCCGAACTCCATGCCCCGGGAGGTGACCGCGTCGATGAGCGGCGTCAGCCCGTCCGGCCAGAGCGTCTCGTCCACGAACCAATCGCCCAGCCCGGCGGTGTCGTCACGGCGGCCGCGGAACCAGCCGTCGTCGAGGACGAAGCGCTCCACCCCGAGGTCGGCGGCCGAGTCAGCGAGTTCGATCAGGGTGTCCAGGTTGTGGTCGAAGTAGACGGCTTCCCACGTGTTCAGCACCACGGGGCGGGGCTTACCGGTGGGCTTGCCGCCGCCCGCCGCCGGAAGCACGTGGTGCGGGCGGGAACGGAACCAGCTGTAGAACGCCTCGCTGATGCCGTCCAGGCCGCGGTCCGAGTAGGCGGCGAAAAGTTTGGGCGTGGAATAGCCAGCGCCCGGTTCCAGGATGACCTCGGCCGGGCCCAGCAGTTCGGAACCGCCGATCATGGTGCGGCCGTCGCCGATGGTGTCCGCAAACTGTTCGTGGTTCCCGCTCCACGCCAGGTGGGTGGCCCAGACCCGGCCGTGGCGGTTGCCGAAGCCGGCCGTGCCGGCCGCGAACAGCAGTGACGAGTCGTGCCCGGTCCGCCCGTGCCGGCCGGAACGCACCCAGGTGCCCTGCTGGATGGGTCGGCGCTGCGGGTGCCGTTCCCGGCACCAGCGCCCGGTCAGGTCCAGAAGTTCGACGGCGTCGGGAGACACCGGGAGGACGGCGGCAAGCTCGTCGAGCTGGAACGGCGACGTTCCGGTGTTGGTGGCGGTGTGCTGGAGTTCCAGCAGGCCGCCGTCGTGCAGGGTAATCGTGGACTCGACGGCGATGCCGGCGTCGGCGTCCTGCTGGACGACGGTGGCGGAGTTGCCGTTAATCGTGCTGTGCACGGCGCGCAGGCGGACGGAGAAATCGAACCCGGAGGCGCCGTCGGCAATCCTGTGGCCGCGCAGCGCCGGCCGGCCGCGCCAGCTGGAGGACGCCTGGGGGAGCAGTCCCGCCGGGACGGTGACGTCGATGGCGGAGTTGGTGATCGCCGGCGTGAGGATGGACAGGTCAGGGAGTTCGCTGCCAAGGTCGGCGCCCCAGTGGATGACCTCGGCCTCCCCGCTGTTGAAGCTGATCACCAGGCTGGTGCCGGCGGTACGGAGGTGCAGGGGATCCATAGGTAAGTCTCTTTCATGATGAGCAGATCGGGTGAAGGGTACTGCGGGGCCGGTCGCGGTGTCCGCGGTGCCGGCCCCGCCGATGCGGTGCTGGATGCCTGGACTTTGATTTTCGCCCAGTTGAACGCCTACTTGAAGAGGGAGTTGACCTGCCCGTTGGCGTCGGAGAGGGTGCTGGCGTCCTTCTTGCCGGACAGGACGGCGTCCATGGCCGGCTTCATGATGCCGTCCACCTTGGCGGCCTTGTCAGCGATGGGGAACAGGAAGGTGGTCTTGTCCTTGACCTGCTGCGTGAACGCCGAGACGTCGATGCCCTTAACCTTGAACGCGGCCGCGGCCTTGTCCGAGGAGGTCTTGAGGGCCGGGAAAACGACGGCCTTGGAGGCCACGACGTCCTGGCAGGCGGGGGAGGCCAGATACTCTACCCACTTGGCCGAGGCTGCCGGGTACTTGGTGCCGGCGAAGATGGAGTCGGCCAGGCCGTTGAACATGCTGGCACGCTTGCCGTCGGGTCCCTTGGGGGTGGGGGCGATGCCCGTTTCCACGCCCTTGTAGCTGGTGTACTGGCCGATCATCCAGGATCCGTTGGTGTTGATGGCTGCCTTGCCTGCGCCGAACGCGTCAGCCACGCTGGCGCCGACGGTGGTTTCCAGCTTGGGCATGTAGCCCTTCTCGGCCAGCCCCGCCCACCACTTGATGGTGTCCTGGAACTTCGGGTCGTCGTAGTTGAACTTGGTGCCCCACGGGTTCTTGTCCGTGTGGGTCCAGCCGGTGGTGCCGGTGAGGAAGCTCCACTGGGTCTGGCCCTGGCCGGAGCCTGCGGATTCCAGCCCGAGTCCGTACACGGCGACGTTGTTTTTGTCGAAGCCGGCCTCGTCGCCGCGCTTGCCGTTCTTGTCCACGGTCAGGTGGGCGATGGCCTTGCCGTAGCTGCCGCCGTCCTGCGGGTTCCAGTCCAGGTTTCCGAGCTGTTCCCCGGTGTAACCGGCATCCTTGACGAGTTTCTTGTTGTAGAACATGGCCACGGTGTCCCAGTCCTTGGGCAGCCCGTAGCGCTTGCCGTCCTGCCCCACCCACAGGTCTGCCAGGCCTTCGTTGTAGCCGTCCAGTTTCACGCCGTCCTTCTGGACGGCCTCATCCAGCGGGAGCAGCTGCTTCTTGGCGGCGTATTCGGGGTACTTGGACAGGTGGTTGGTGAACACATCCGGAGCGGTACCTGCCACGAAGCCGTTGGTCAGCGTGGTCCAGTAGTCGTCCCAGCCGCGCTGGGTGATCTTGACCTTGATGTCCGGGTTCGCCTTGGTGAAGTCCGCGGCGCACTGCTGGTAGGCCGGGAGCTGGTTGGCGTCCCACAGCCAGTAGTTGATTTCGCCCTTCGCCTCGGACGAGCCGGAGGAGGAACCGCCGCAGGCGGAGAGGGACACGGCAATGGCTGCGGCGGCAGCGACGGCGCCGATCGTTTTCTTCATGATGGACCTTTCTTGGGGGAGGCTGTGTTGGGGGAGGGGGGTTATTTGATGCCGGAGAAGCCGATGGAATTGACCACCTTCTTGCCGAAGGCGAAGAAGAGCAGAAGCACCGGGAGGGCGGCGACGATGGTGGCGGCCATGAGGCCGGACCAGTCCGGGGCGCCCTGCGGGGACTGGGACTTGAAAACGCTCAGGCCTACGGTGAGGACGCGGACGTTCTCGTCCTGGCCTACGAGCAGGGGCCAGAAGTATTCGTTCCACTGGCCGATGAATGTCAGCAGGGCCAGGGTGGCCAGCGGTGCGGCGGCATTGGGCAGCACAATCTGGAAGAAGATGCGCAGGTGCTTGGCGCCGTCCAGCATGGCGGCCTCCTCCACCTCGCGGGACATGTTCAGGAAGAACTGCCGGAGGAAGAAGATGGCGAAGGGGGTCATGAACAGGAACGGGAGGGCCAGCCCGGCGAAGGAGTTCAGCAGGCCCAGGTTCTTGATGAGCAGGAAGTTGGGCAGTGCCGTGAAAATCGGCGGAACCATCATGGTGGCCAGGAACAGCGCGAACACCTTGTCCCGGCCGGCCCAGCGGAGCCGGGCGAAGGCGTAGGCGGCCATGGCGCTGAAGAACACCTGGCCGGCGGTGGTCACCGTGGAGAAGACCACGGAGTTGCGCAGGTACAGCCAGAAGTTGATGTTGGCGCCGGACCCGCCGTCAGCGATGGCTTCCTCGGCGGTCTGCATGCCGAAGACCCGCTTGAATGCGCCCCAGCTGAAGTCGGCCGGGAGGATGCTTGAGGCGTTGGCCGCCAGCGAGTGGTTGCTGGACAGTGCGGTCCGCAGCATCCACAGGAACGGGACGACAGTGACGAGGAGGGCAAGGACGACGAGTGTCCAGGCGCCCGCACGGCGCCAGTTCACCGGCTTGCGTGCAGCTGTGCTCCGGTTCCGGGTGTTGGGGTTCCGGGAATTGCGGTTGAGGATCTGCGTGGTCATGGCGGGGGTTCCTTAGTCCAGGTCCGATTCGTTGCCCTTGAGGAACTTCATCTGGATGAAGGCCACCAGGGCGAGGATCACGAAGAGAATGACGGAGAGCGCCGACGCGTACCCGAAATCCGATTCACCGAAGGCTTTTTGGTAGATGTACATCTGGATGACCCGGGAGGCGTTGACCGGGCCGCCGTTGGTGGTGACCGCGACGGTGTCGAACACCTGGAAGGACCCAATGACGGTGACCACCAGGACCAGGGCCAGCACGGGGCGAAGCAGCGGCATGGTGATGGACCAGAAGGTCCTCGTGGGGGAGGCGCCGTCCAGGGAGGCCACCTCGTAGACGTGGTTCGGAATGGCCTGCAGGCCGGCGAAGATCAGCAGGGCGGTGTAGCCCATGTGGCGCCAGACGTTGACGAAGGCGATGGTGGGGATGGCCCACTGTTCACTGCCGAAGAAGGCAATGCGGGGCAGGCCCAGCCAGCTGATCACCTCGTTGACGATGCCCAGCTGGTAGTCGAGCATCCAGAACCACAGCAGGGCAACGATGACGTTGGCCACGAGGAACGGCAGCAGCAGGGCGCCGCGGATGAACGTGGACTTTGCCACGCGGTGCATGAGGAGGGCCAGGCCCAGGGCGATCGCCGTTTGGAAGCCGATGTTCAGCGCCACGTACTGGACCGTGACGCCCATGGCGTTCCAGAACAGTTCGTCGCCGAAGATCGCCGTGTAGTTCTTGACGCCAATCCACTCCGGTTCTCCCAGAATGCTGTATTCGGTGAAGCTCAGGTAGATGCCGCGCAGCGTGGGCACCAGGTAGAAGGCCACAAAGCCGATCATGGCGGGGGCAACAAAGAGCAGCGCGATCCGCAGGTCGCCGAGTCGGGGAACTCCCCGGCGCAGCTTGCCGGGCCGTGCAGGACGCTGGCTGCTCCTGGCTGGGGGATTCTTGGTGAGGGTGGTCATCATCGACCCTTCCTGGGTGTGTGATGGAACTAACAATCGCCAACGAATCTACACGAGTAGAAACCGGAGTGCAAGGAAAATTTCCTTGCTTTTACTAGGATTTTTCTCTCCAACGTTGCACATATTGACTCGAGTAGATCCTGCTGCAAGACTGTGGCGCAGATATCTGCGCGGGCCCTCGCCGGTGCCGCTCAAACCAGGAAGGCAGGAACAATGGCGTTTTCAATCGGAGTCGTGGGGGTCGGACAGTTCGGCTCCCAGTTCGCCCATCTCTTCAACCTCCACCCCGGAGTCAGCGAGGTCTTCGTGGTGGATGAGCGGCCGGAGCGTGCCGCCGAGGCCATCGGCCGCTACGGGCTCGCCGGTTCCATCGGCACCTTCGAGGAGCTGCTGGCGTCCGACGTCGATGCTGTCGCCATCTTCACGCAGCGGTGGACCCACGGACCCCTGGTGGAGCGGGCGCTCCGCGCCGGAAAGCATGTCTACTCGGCTGTGCCCATGGCGGTCACCGAGGATGAGATCGCCAGGATCATCGACGCCGTCAGGGAGACCGGCAACGTCTACATGATGGGTGAGACCAGCTACTACAACCCGGCCACGGTCTACGCCCGGCAGCAGCACGCGGCCGGCACGTTCGGACGGGTGTTCTACTCCGAGGGCGACTACGTCCACGACATGGACCTCGGCTTCTACGACGCCTACCAGTACAGCGGCGGCGAACGCTGGAAGGAGACCGCCAGCTACCCGCCCATGCTGTACCCGACCCACGCGATCGGCGGGGTCCTCGGTGCCCTCCCGGCGCACGCCGTAAGCGTCAGCTGCGTCGGCGTGAAGGACGACCGCCAGGACGGCGTGTTCGACAAGGACATCAGCATGTTCGGGAATGACTTCTCCAACGCCACTGCCCTTTTCGAGCTGAACGACGGCGGTGCCATGCGGACCAATGAAATGCGCCGGGTGGGCTACCCCTCACATATCCGTGAATCCCGGTTCCGCTTCTTCGGCACCGAGGCCAGCTTCGAGCAGCTGGCCAAGGTTACGGTGTGGCAGGACAAGGCCAACGTGCACGACATCTCGGAACAGGTGGAGTCCCGGCCCAGCGTGCCCCTAGACGACCCATCGCTGGCCAACGTGGCTCCGGAACTGCGTGATGCGTTTGTCTCCGGGCTGGCTCCGGTCCATGACAGCGCGAGGCTGCCTGAGGAGTTCCGCGGCGCACCCAACGGCCATGAGGGCAGCCACCAGTTCCTCGTGGACGACTTTGTCACGGCCGTGAATACCGGATCGCTGCCGCCGGTGAACGCCTGGACGGCCGCGCGTTTCACCCTTCCCGGCATCGTGGCCCACGAGTCCGCCCGCCGGAACGGCGAACGGCTCCCCATCCGCGACTTTGGCGATGCCCCGGCAAGGCTGTAGGGCGGGCTGTAGCTAGCATGGACACTATGACGATTCCGGCAGTGCCCACCCCCCGGACACAGGTGACCCGTAAGGATGTTGCCCGCTACGCCGGGGTGAGCACCGCCGTCGTCAGCTACGTGGTGAACGGCGGGCCGAAGAAGGTGGCGCCCGCCACCGAAGCAAAAGTCCAGGAGGCCATCCGGCAGCTGGGCTACCGCCCCAACGCGGCCGCGCGGGCCCTGAAACTGGGGTCCAGCGAAACGATCGGCCTGGTCATCCCGGACAACAGCAACCCGTTCTTCTCCATGCTGGCCCACGCTGTGGAGGATGCGGCGGGCGCACTCGGGTACGCCCTGGTGCTGACGAACTCGGACGGAAACCTTGCCAAGGAACGCCGGAACATCCGGAACCTCGCGGCCCGGCAGGTGGACGGCGTGGTGCTGGCCAGCGTGCTGTTCGAGCCGGACCTGGCCGATCTGGAGACCGCGGAGATCCCGTCAGTGCTGCTGAGCCACAGCGGCAGTTCTGCCGCCGTCACCACGGTGGGCGTGGACCTGGCCAAAGGTGCCCGCACCGCCGTCGAGCATCTGATTGGGCACGGCCATACCAACATTGGGCTGGCCATGGGCACGACCACCGGCAACGAAGCGGATGCCCGCGAAGAGGGCTGGGTGCAGGCACTGAGGGACGCCGGATTGCCGGAAGGACCCATCGCCCGCAGCGCCTTCACCCGGGTTGGCGGGTATGCGGCCGGGAAGCGGTTCCTGGCGTCCGGGCACCGGCCCACGGCCATCTTCGCCAGCTCGGACATGCAGGCGATCGGCATCCTCCGGGCCTTTCACGAGGCCGGGCTGTCCGTCCCGGGGGACATCGCTCTGGTCTCGTTCGACGGATCGGAGGACGCCGAGTACTCCTGGCCCACGCTGACCACCGTGGAGCAGCCTGTGCGGGACATGGCGGAGGCCGCGGTCCGCGCACTGGTCGGAGCGGACCGCGGCGAGCCGGCACAGCACCGCGTCTTCCCCACGAAGCTCCTGGTCCGGCAGTCCTGCGGCTGCCCGTAGCTGCTAAACGAGCCGGAGCCGGCCCACCCGGTCCCGGAGGATCCGCTGGGCGTCGGGGGGCAGCCCGGAATCGCTGATCACCTCGTCGGCTTCCTCAAGCTTGGCGATGGTGCTGATGCCCTGCATGCCCCACTTCGTGTGGTCGGCCAGGACCACCACTTTGCGGGCGGCAGCTATGAAGGCACGGTTGGTTTCGGCTTCCAGGAGGTTCGGCGTGGTGTAGCCGGCCTCGGCGTCCATGCCGTGCACGCCGAGGAACAGCAGGTCCAGGTTCAGCTGGCTGAGCGCCGCCGTCGCAATCGGTCCCACCAGGGCGTCCGATGGCGTGCGCTCGCCGCCGATGAGGATCACCGTGGAGGCGTGGCGTCCGGTGCCCGATGCTGAGGCGTGATGGAAGAGGTCGGCGATCTTCACCGAGTTGGTCACGGCGGTGATCCGGGGGCCGCCGGCGAGTTCCTTGGCCAGCGCCCAGGTGGTGGTGCCGGCGCTCAGGGCCACCGCCATGCCCTCGTGGACCATGGCGGCAGCTTCCAGGGCAATGGCGCGTTTCTGCGCGGTCAGCTGGGTGGACTTCAGTTCGAACCCGGGCTCGTGCGTGCTGGCGTCCCCGGGCAGTTTGGCGCCGCCGTGGATACGTTCAACCTGGCCGCTTTCCTCCAGCAGCTCGATGTCCCGGCGGACCGTCATCAGGGACACGCCCAGCTGCTGGGCGAGGTCCGACACGCGGACCACCCGGTCGCGCCGGACGGCATCCACTATGGACTGGTGGCGGGCCGCGGGAAGCATCGGGATCCTTTCAGTGGATGAAACCTCGTCCTGCCCATCATCGCCTAGCCCTTGCTGGAACCAAGAGTCAGGCCCGCAACAAACTGCCGCTGCAGGAGCAGATAGACAACCAGGGTGGGGATGACCGTGATGACGGCGCCGGCCGCCAGCAGGTTGTAGTTGTTCAGGAACTCGCCTTGGAGGTTGTTGATCGCGGTGGTGACGGGCAGCCGGTCGCCGCTCTGGATGAACAGCAGGGGCCAGAAGAAGTCGTTGTAGATAAAGATGACCTCCAGGGTTGCCAGCGCGGCGAAGGCAGGCCGGCACAGCGGCATGATGATTTCCCGGTACTGGCGCCAGATGCCGGCGCCGTCCACGAGCGCCGCCTCCGTCAGGTCAGCGGAGAGCGCCTTCATGTAGTTGGACAGCACGAAGGTGCAGAACCCCATTTGGAATGCCATGTTCACGGCAATGACGATGATGTAGGTGTTCAGCATGTTGCCCGAGTCGCTGAAGGAGTACGGAACCTGGAAGTGCTTGGCCATCTCGAACAGCGGGGCCGCCAGGACCTGGGGCGGCAGCAGGTTGCCCGCCGTGAACATGATGAGCAGCGTGATGTTGAATTTCCAGCTCACCCGGCTGACGGCGAATGCCATCATGGACGCGAAGAAGAGCACCAGCAGCACCGCCGGGACGCAGATGATCACCGAGTTCCAGAGGTACTTGGCGAAGCCGCCCTGGGACCAGGCCTGGATGAAGTTGTCGAAGTTGAAGTCGCCGGCCAGGCTGAAGTAGCCGTGCTCGTTGGTGGAGCTGATCGGCCGCAGGGCGGTGAACACGGCCCACAGCAGGGGGACCAGCCACATGACGGCCATGGCCGTCAGGAAGATGTGCGTGCCGTAATGCCGCTTCGGCTTGCTGCCGGAGCGGCCGGTGGTGCCGGTGGTGCCGGTTGCGGCGGTGCTGGGGGAAGAGGCGGCGCTCATGTCCTGTTCTCCCTGCCGAAGGTGCGGCTGAGGTAGAACACGATGGGGACGAGGGAGATGACCAGCAGGACCACCGCAAGGGCGGAGCCGACGCCGATCACCTGGCCTTCGCCCACGAGGTTCTGGATCACCAGGGCGCTGAGGAGCTCCAGGCCGTTGGTGCCGCGGTTGATGACATAGACGACGTCGAAGGCCCGGAGCGACTCGATGACGGTGATGACGACGATGACGATGTTGATGGGCCGCATAGCCGGGAACACCACGCGGAAAAAGGTTTGCGCCGCGTTGGCGCCGTCGATCGCCGCGGCCTCCTTCAGGCTGGGATCCACGCCCTTCAAGCCGGCCAGGTACAGGAGCATCACGTAGCCGGCGTGCCGCCAGGTGGCGGCGACCATGGCTGCCCAGATGTTGACTGAGGAGTCACCGAACCAGTCAACGGCCTGCGGCGTCCCTGAGGTTCCGAGGAGGAAGTTCAGCAGGCCGTTGTCACGCTGGTAGAACAGCTGCCAGATGATGCCGATCAGTGCCAGCGACAGCATCACCGGGGCGAAGAAGATGCTCTGGTAGATCCGGCTGCCGCGGATCTGCTGGTCCAGCAGCACTGCCAGCAGCAGCCCCAGAGGTGTGGCCACCAGCGCCAGGAAGGCCAGCCAGAGCAGGTTGTGCTGCATCGCCGGCCAGAACGGCGGGTAGTCCTGGGAGATGTACTGGTAGTTGTCCGTGCCTGCCGGCCTGATGTCGCTGACGGCCAGTCCGTTCCAGCGCGTGAAGCTCAGCCCGACGGACATGACCGTGGGCAGCCACACAAACACCAGCTGGATCAGCGTGGGGATGCCCACCATGAGGGACAGGGCGGCCTTGTCCCGCGTGGAGAGCCGGCGGACCTTTCCGCTGCGGACCTGCTTCGCCGGCGCCCCGGAGGGTGCCCTGGACTCCGGCGGGACCAGGTCTCTTGCTGTTGCGCTCATGGGAGTGTCCGGGCTATTGGGCTGCGTACAGTGACTTGGCCTGCGCCTCAAGGTTCTTGACGTCCATCTTGCCGCTCTTGAGGAAGGTCTGCAGGGCAGGGATCATGACGTTGTTGGCCATGGCGGGCAGGGCGTCGCGGTCAAAGAACTGGCTGATGGACTTCGCCTGGGCGATGGTGTCGGCGCACTTCTTGTTCAGCGGCGTGAACTTGGAGGTGTCCGCGCCCTTGGCCGTGGCGATGTTGGAGGCATCCACCGAGGCGTAGATGTCCTGGCCCTCCGGTGTGCCGATGAATTCCATGAACTGGTGCGCGGCCGCGTTCCCGCCGCCCTTGGTGGACAGCAACAGTCCGTCGATGGGTGCTTCCACGGCATCCCTGCCCTCGGTGGCGAGCTCCGGGAACGGGAAGAAATCGATGTCCTTCAGCACTGCGGGATCGGTGAACTGCTGCGTGACAAACGAGCCCAGCAGGTACATGCCCGTCTTCTTGGCGGCAAGTGCCCGCGCCGCGTCCTGCCAGGTCTGGCCGAGTGCCGCAGGATCCTGGAACGGCAGCAGTGCGGACCAGGTGTCGAAGACGTCAGTCACCTTCTTCTGGTCCCAGGACTCCTTGTGGGCGCAGAGGTCCACGTGGAACTGGTAACCGTTGAGCCGCATGTTGATGTAGTCGAACGTGCCCATGGCGGGCCAGCCGTCCTTGTCGGCGAAGCCGATCGGAATGATGCCGTCGGACTTCATCGTGGCCGCCAGTGTCTTGAGGGCATCGAAGGTTTCCGGCACCTCGTAGCCCTTATCGGCCCACACGCTCTTCCGGTAGAAGAAGCCCCACGGATAGTTGTAGTTGGGGACGAAGTACATCTTCCCGTCCGGTCCCGTGGACGCTTTCTTCAGGGCGTCCGAGAAGTTGCCGCCGATCTTGGCCCAGACGTCGTCGACCGGTGCCAGAAGCCCCTTGCCCGCATAGAACTGCATCCGGTAGCCGGCGAACCAGGTAAAGGCGTCGTCAGGGGAGCCCTGCAGGTAGGAGTTGATCTTGTTCTGGAAATCGTTGTGGGGCACCACGTTGGTGCTGACCGTTTTGCCCGTCTTCTTGGTGAAGGCATCGGTGACGGCCTGGTAGGCCTTCTTGGGAACCTCGTCCGAGGAACCGGAGCCGAACGTTAGTCCGGAGGAGTCCGAACCTCCGGCAGACGGGCCGCTGCCTCCGGTGCAGGCTGCCAACAGCGGCACGCCCGCCAGGCCCGCGGCGCCCGCGCCGACTGTTTTGAGGAATGTCCGCCGGGCTGGCCCGGCGCTGGTGGACGCTTCCGGATGTTTTGCCATGATCTCTCCCGGGGAATGGAGCTATGTGACATGTATCACATACAGCTGACTATAACCTCGCAAAAGGGAACAGGAAAGATCGCAAAACAACACGGGTCTTGTGGCCTGGTTGGACTGCCGGCAGGGCTGCCGCGGCGGCTCGCGGGGTCCGACGGCGGGATGCGGCGGGGGTGCAAAAGGCAGGGCCCGTCCGGTGGTCCGGACGGGCC